>JAVZCK010000043.1 GCA_038874435.1 Thermoplasmata archaeon | reverse complement strand
TGGGACAAAAAGTAATTCCTAACACAACTTATGATTTCAAAGTAACAGTGATAGATGTGGGAATAGAGAAAACTATAGAGAATATAAAAGCCTCAGAAGATTATGATGGGGATGGATTAAGCGATGCGGAAGAGAATGTGGGTTGGGAAGTGCCTGGGATATATTTCTGGGAACCATCTGTTGATCATCTAAGTTTATTTTCGAATGGAGGACGTGTGACAGCGGATCCTGGCAATCAAGATTATGATAATGATGGATGGAATGATAGAGAGGAGAAATCCCACAAAACCAAACCTTCACCGTCAGCACCACCCATGGCTGGTGGGGGACACGGGAAACCTCCTCTGATATGTAGCCTCACAATATCTCCCCTGGACTACGATCCAAATACCTTGCCTTACATTGATGGTGCTGACACAGATGCTGATGGAGTAAAAGATCCAGAGGACTATAAAAAATACAACTGGGCAGGAAACTGGGATTGTAAATTGGTGAGAAGCCCATTGGTAAAGGAGCCAAGGAGACATGCAATAGTTGTTGGTTTAAGTGACCAGTTTGGAGGCACTAGTGCGTCTCCGGCGACAGTCTCAAAATGGAAGGATTTTCTAGAAGGTGTAGGCTGGAGCACTACATTTCTCCTCAACACCGATGCCACAAAAGAAAATGTGAAAAATGCTTTCATGGATGCCATCACATTTCTGGGCTCTAACGATATTTTATCTTTTATCATAGTTTCCCACGGAGCAGAAGATAATGCAAAAAGTGATGGATATATTCAAATATATAATTCACGACTCTACGCAAGTGAGGTGAAGGATTGGCTCTCTACATATAAAGGTTACTTTTTCGGTTTTATCGATGCGTGTAATTCAGGGTATTTCACTAAGATCGCAATTCCAGGGAACATACCATCTAATTCTAACACGAGAATTGTATTAACTAGTGCTAACCTCCATACCTCCACTTTTTATCTTACATACCCAATCTACCATGCATTCAGCTATGCCTTCCTCGTAAAGGGATTGATGCGTGCTGGGAAATCAGACACGCTGCATCCAGATAATCCGAACTATAATTGGGAAAGGATATGGACCAAGAGTAAACCAATAATAGCAACTCCAGTAGTATCTTACTTCTTTTACGTAGATTATGAGTGCGGAAATAGATATCCCGGTGTATACGAAAATGTTGAAGGAGAATATGTGAAACTTTCTCACAATAATGTTCCGTATTACCCGTATCCGCTATGTCAGATTTCTATATCTTCTCTATCTCAACCAAAATATACTTCAGGTTGGGGTGGTGTAGCTGGAATACAGATTGATTATTCTTATTGTGGTTTTTATCTATGGTGGGAAGGAGAAGTGACGAAGGAATGGTGATAATAAAAGTGCACAAAAGGATCTTTTTTTTCTCGGCTTTCCTTTTCATTTTATCACCGAGTTTTTTTGGGATGCTCTCATCAATGGAATGTTCATGTAATGATGTTGTTTGTAATACAAATGAATTGACGGAGAGAGGGCATATCTATATTGATGGCAATAAAAATTTTACAAAGGAGAATGGAGTAGTGAGGGGCAACGGAACGCGTGAGAACCCCTATACAATAGAGAACTATCGTATTGTCCGAAAACAGCAAGAGGAATTCGAGAAAATCCGCGTAGTTAATACCAGCGCATATTTTATCATAAGGAATTGCATCCTAGGAAAGCCAAATGATACACTTTCCCACGCAAAATGTGGAATTTCTTTAGTAAATGTCTCCAATGCAATGATTGAAAATATATCATTAAGTTCTGAAGGCCCGCTCTACTGGGAACATACTACGGGTTTTGTAGGTATATATAAGGGTAAGAACATAACAATCAAAGGATGTCATTTCAGGTGGCCCATTGGATATAAATTGAACAGCACGTACGTTGTAATTGGGATTGGAGGTAATTCTGAAAACATCACGATTATCAACAACGAAGTTGATGGTACAGCAGGTAACTGGATATGTGGGGTTTACTTCGAGAGCGCTGCCGCATCTCTGAAAAATATCCTCTTGCGAAATAATTTATTTATAAACTGTGGACTTGAAATTCATGGATGGTCTCCCTCTTGTACAGGATGGGATATAGACACTACAAATACAGTAGAGGGAAAACCAATTCTCTATGTATGGGATAGGAATAATTTTGTCTTGTACCCTCCGCATGACGGTTGCGGTCAATTGATTGTTACAAACTGTACAAATTTTACAATAATGGGATTTAAGTTTGAGAAAAAGAGTCTATCTCTACTTTCATGTAAAAATGGTAAAATCATAAATAATAATTTTACTAATGTTCCGTTTTATGGAGATACTTCATGTGAGAATACTGAATATAAGTGGAACTGGCTGAATCTTTCAAAACTTTATGGTTTTTATCTAGGTAAAGGATCAGCTTTTCTCTCCAATACAATTATCTATGACGAGAACTGTAGTATTGTGGACTATGAGGGGGGTAACCGAATAATTGGCGACAAAAATTACTGGTCAACATTTAATGCTCCTGATGAAGATAATGATGGAATTGTTGATGTTCCATATGTAATCGTGGGTAATGGAAGAAATCAGACGCTTGATTTACATCCACTTTCCAGATTCGCCTCTCACTTTGATATCTATCATGCACCACCAGCTGAGGTAGTAAGAAGTTTTCCAGTCAATGCTAGTTTTATCGCAACGAGAAATCTTACAAGAATTGTGCTGTGCTACAAATTTGCAGATGAAAATGGCTGGTGTGAGAAATTAATAGATTTAGATGGAAATAAAACAACCTTTGAATTTAATACGACACTATCTTTACGCAAAACAGGAACTCTTGAATATTTTTTCCTTGTTACTGATGAAACCAGAACTACATTGAGTTCACCAAGATATACTGCAATTATCATTATCAGCGAGCAGGATGATAAGGTAATTCCAATATATGAAATAGTTGCAGTGTTGATTACTATTTTTGTGTCTGGTCTTGCTCTCGCACTCCGAAAGAAAACTATTCGAAAAAGGAGAAAATTGAGAGCATACTAAGATGAGACAGGGAAGTATAACAAACTACACAAGAACTCAAACTAAAGTGGTTTTAGGCAAAACAGAATGCTCAGCTAAAGCCTCCGGGGTGCAGAACAAATAAAAAGGTAGAAGTAGATATACCTGCATGAGCCAGAATGATTTCTTTACTTTCCATGGCATCCATTTCAAATATTGGAATAAATCCATAACTTCTGAATTATCTAACCATCTTTGTGAAATCTGCTTTAAAAGAGCGAATATTGTAGGATAAAAAGAGGTTTTATTCTACACCCCAAGAGTGAGGAGAAAAACATAAATTGGGGAATTGCATAAATGAATAGAAAATAAAAAAGAGTGGTGAATGAATGTCTATAGAAAATAAATACTGCAGGAATAATTTTTCGTTTGAGCGCAATGAACCTACTTGGTTGAATGGGAAACAGGGTACACAGAACAACCAGATTGCCCACTACTTTATCTTTACACATGCACCGATTGTGTATGAAAATGGGACGGGGTGCATCCTGCACTACAGAGCAGAGATTATCAATCTCATCAACGCCAACGGAAAGGTTGAGGCCGTGTTCAGTGGGCATACACATGAAGCAAAACAGTATACTAAATATGTGGAATATGATAGTTACGAAGTACCTGGTTATCCGATCACACCAGACACTATGAATATTCCAGACACATTTTATGAGGATATCGTGCCATTTACATGGGCCACTGTTTACATAGTGACTAAAAACTCTACACGATAGGAGAATGGCAGAAATGCAAAAAAGGAGATTGAAAGCGGTGATAGTTGCAATAATAACGATGATAGTGAGTTTGCTACTACTATTACCGTTAACTATTCAGAATAATCTATCTGCAAAGGAAGGATATTCAATTGCTATAGAAAAGGTGAAAAAAGAGTTTCCAACCTATACGAAAATTAACAACGTAGGAGTGGATTTTTATTCTTGGGAAAAAGATAAAGAACCGTGGAAATATTCTTTTAGTCTTATGCTTTCAGATGGAGTGTGTTTTTATTTGGAAGTGTGGGTTTCTCTTGGAAATGTTTATCAGAAACCCCAAGCCAAAATAAAGGAGGCAAAGAAGGTAACACAAATTGTGAATTTTTCTTTAGATGAGAAGTGGAAAATTGACAGTGACGAGGCGTTAGAACTCGCAAAAGAAAATGAAACTGTAAAAAGATTTTATGATACGGCAGGCAGAGGAGATATATTGTATTGGTCTATGTCCCTAGATAGAGGAGACCGGTGGAATCATTCTTGGGAAGATAGGGTTGTGTGGCATGTGGAGATCGAAACTGTAGGCTACACGCTTGCTGAAGGTAGCGGGACATATCTTGAATTTATCTTAGACGCTGCCGACGGAAGCTTGTTAAGGGCAGAATCTCAAGGTTATTTTCGACCGGGATTTTATTTATTCACTCCAAACATAGAGAATCCCTGGTTTATGTGCTGTTTGACTACTACCATATTGTTTGTGGTAATTGTTGCAGTATTCTGGAGGAAGGGTGTAATTCGAAAATGGATAGAGAATAAGCGGAGGGAGATTGAGGAAGAAAGGAGAAAGGCGTATGAGAGAGCGGTAAGAGAATGGGAGGATAAGAAATTATGAAATTGAGATGGGATAAAAGAATATTTAGAATTTTGGAGAAAAGCGCAAGGACAAAACCAACGCCAGCAGCAACTGGTGGTGGAGGAGGCGGTGGACATCCACCTCTAATATGTAGTGTGATGCCAGAACTCACATCTGATGTTGAACCTGTAAAGATAGATGGGAAGGATACGGATGTGGATGGTGTGATTGATAGTATGGACATAAATCCGCTGATGGATGAGTGGGTGAAAATCTCAGTGAAAGAAATAGAAGTCCAGTTTGACGGAGCTTCCAAAAGGAGTTTGGTAGGAAAACAAGGCGTTGTAGGGAGTACACCATCGTACCCATACATAGATGATGGCTGGACATGGAGTGGAGTGGCTTATAACTGGGAAACACTCAAAGCAGAAGTTATATTGGATATAGATGACGCACTACAGAATTGCAAAGTTACATTTGGGATATGGGATGATTATACATACACAAAGAAGTTTGTGTGTACAGACCCCTCTCCATACGAGAACAATAGGCTAATTGAGCTCTGGTATAGTGATAAGGAAAACTACATATGGAGAGGCTTGCCATCTTACATAGATAATCCATTGTGTAAAGATATCCATGTGGATGAAGTTATGGTGGCAGATGGCACTAGTGTAAATGTGCAATCACCGAAAGCAAAAATTGAGTTTAGAATAGCATTTATAGGACAGGATTTGGATGGGGACCTGTTATTAAATTGGGAGGAAGTCAATGTTGGAAGAGATTCATGTAAAAAGGATATAGGAACATGGACTTACTTGGTATATATGGCTGCGGACGATAGTGCACTTGGTGGTGAAAATTATGATGCCATGGATCTTAACGAGATGGAAAATATTGGCTCGTCCTCAACAGTTACAATCCTTGTGTATCATGATGATTATCTGACTCAACAGACGCCAGTGTACTACATTCAGAAGGATAATGATCCAACCAGAGTCTGTTCAAATGTGTTATTCTTAACAGAGGAGAGAAGTACGGGCAACCCCACTACTCTGATAGATTTCATATTGTGGGGAGTTGATCATTTCCCAGCCACTTATTATGCTATTGAGATATGGGGGCATGGAGATGGATGGAAAGGTTGTGCCCCTGATTACACTTCCAATATGGACAATTTATCGCTTGCGGAGTTGAGATTTGCACTCCAGCGAATTACGGAAAGTACAAATGAGAGAGTTTCATTGATGGTTTTTGACGCTTGTTTGATGGGGACAATTGAGGTGGCATGGGAAATTAGGAACTATGTAGACTATATTGTATTTTCTCAAGCTACGGTGCCATCGAGAGGATTCAATTATGCCACAATCTTTTCTGAGCTTCAGAAATTACCAACACCAGATAGGTTGGGTAGTATAATTGTAAACAGCTATGTTTTCAGTTATCGGCCACCGGAAGAGGATATTACTCTTTCGGCGATTCAAGCTAGTGAATCACTAACTTCCCAAGTTTTGAGTAATATGTATTTCCAGCTCATTAAGCAGTTTTCTCGTGGATTTTGTCACTTCATTCACAAAGTTCTGCTCCCCTACGGTCACAACATAAACTTTGGATAAC
>JAVZCK010000042.1 GCA_038874435.1 Thermoplasmata archaeon | reverse complement strand
ATACCTACTCAGACCCAACAAAGAATGATACGGACAACGATGGCTTGCTTGACTTTGACGAATTCCTGAATCACAGCGACCCATGGCTTGCAGACACAGATGGTGATGGAATCCTAGACCTTTACGAGAACGCCACAGAGCAGTGGCAGATAGAGGGCAGAGACCCATGGATAAACGGGAGCATAGAAGCAAATGTGGTGACAGAAATAACAATCAAGGACTGCATTCCAACGCCGAAGGTCTGGCTAACTGTTTCGTTCAAAGCCGAGGACAATGCTGGGCTTTCCACAATCACAGTTACGCCACAAGGCCTGGCAAGCGATACAGCAAATTGCAGTGGGGCCTTAACCTACGAATACAGCCACAAATGGGAAGTGCCAATACTGTCGTGGAACACCTGGGTTTCTGGCTACGATGTAGCAATCAGCATTGCGGACATAAACGGCAATGGCTGTAATGCCACAGCCCATGCAGATGGTGCTGCAGAAGGACTGATTAAACTCATTCTAACAGCGCTTGTTTCATTTGTAGAGGAAGTGAAGTCGTTAGCAAGCGAGGCAATAAACTGGATATGGGGACAGATAAACGGGTTACTGAACACAGCCCTACAACCAATCTACGAAGGGATAAACCTGTTCGTGCAAGGAAATTATAGAGAACTGGCAAAACTGTTCGTGAAGAAAGGACAGGTATTGCTCTCTTACAGCAAAGAGGATGTCCAGAGTATGGCTGTAAATTATATCCAGCAATATGTAGGTAACATATACCTAAGAATTCTTGAAATAATTTACACAGTGAGCAATGTGATTGCAAGTATCGCTACTGCGTTTACAACAATAGTAAATGCGATAGTGGACACGGTAATAACATACTGTAAGAATATGATAGTAAGTGCGATATGTGGCGTCATACCCGCAGGATTTGAGTGGGTAAAGGGAATTGTAGAAGTGGCATTGAGAGGAGAATACGCGCAGATACCTGGAATGATAATTACACAATTGAGAGCAGAAATAATGAAGATGATAGGCGTTTTGAAAGAATACACAAGAACAGCAATGGAGAAGGTAGGAACCGCAATAAGTGACATAGAAGGATATATTGAAGGGATAATGGATTTAGTTATCCAGCTTCTATCAAAGCCGCAGACCTCTCTATTTGCCCTGCTTGGAAGTGATAACGGAGGTTTGGGAGCATTAGAGAAGATTCCATTTCTCGCTCAGGGCAAGGCATTTGCGAGTTCGGTTGGAGGAATCGTGCTAGCAGTTAATGGAATGAAGCGGGACTGGAAAGTGCTATTGTATCAGTATTCTGGCATAATAATGGCAATTGTGATGGACTTTGTGAAGAAGTATCTGCCGTTAGAATTACCGCCAAATCCAACAGAGAGAGATATACAAAAAGCAATAGAAAAGAAGATGAACGAGATTCTAAACAAGCTCTCAGAGAGTGCAAGTGTCCAGTTAACATCAATTTTAGACACAGGTATCAACCTGATTTACGAAACGATAGTGAAAGCGGTTGCAGGGATTGAATTCTACAAGAAAGATGTGGTGATGGAGAAGGTGAGGTGTTTTGTAAAAGAGAGAATTAGGGGTGTTTTGGTAGATGGGTTGTATAATGGTCTTAAAGTATTTGCGACAATCCCAGAGAGCAATGCACCATTAACTATAAGGCCAGAGAACATACTTGTTGGAATTGTGGAGAACATTTCAAAATCTGTTATGGACTATCTCACTAGTGCTACCAACAACATAATAACAGAGTTGAAAGAATACATAGGAAATGTGATAAACGAAGTAATGCAAGGATTAGAAAATGCAATCAATGGACAACTTCAAACAGCCCAGATGATAATTAATGATGTAAAAGAAAAGATAGATAATGTGAAAGAGCAGATAAAGAATGCATTGAGGGTTGCGACTGAGATAATAAGGGACCCTGTGAAAGCAGGTAAAGAAATTTTGGTAGAGTTGTTGCGACCATATCTTCCACCAGTATTTCTGAAAATTTTAGTTGTAATAAGTGATTTATATGCAGTGTTTTCGTCGGGGATGGCCCTGGCGAAGTACATCAAGAATATGGGCTCAGCGAACATAATCCTGAAAGGGATTGGTATAGCTACCACAAGTGCATCTTTGATTATGACGATTTCTCAGACATATAATGATATTCAGCAGGTAATTCAGGAGACGAAATTATGAAGGTTAAATGTGTCATAGTTATCTTTATCTTAATAGCGACCATAGTGATAAATGAAAGTGGGACAGTTAATGGAGTTCCTATGAACGTGCCAACATTTCACTCACGGGAAATCAGCATAGGTGGCAATAGTACTGAGGACTCCATCGAAATTGCGGATGTACAAACAGAATGGCCTGGAAATGAAATAGTTACGACTGGTCATGGTTACGATGTGGTATATTTCAATGGTTCAGATGAAAATTGGTCAAGAACGACAATATGGAACAGAAGTTATAGTATTGATTACACACCGAAATTGGCAGTGGGTGACATAGACCCAGACATAGAAGGAAATGAGATAGTAGAAGGGCTCTATCAATTGTATCTCATTACTTATGATAATACTACAGGTAATTGGACGGGAATAATGCTATGGGACACATACAACGAGACAGGTGGAAGCTTAGTGCATGCAATTAAGATAGCGGATTTTGACCCATTACATACAGGTAATGAACTAATAGTTCATGGAGGAAATGAGTTGAGGGAATATTATAAGGTAGAGAATGGGACATGGATAAACAAGACATTGGTTGCAGGAGAGGTCTCGATAGAACTGGATGTAGGAGATGTGACACCACTTTATCCTGGGAATGAAATTGTGTGTTTTACAACGAACAATCTAACGATTCTGGGTTGGAACACAAGTAGCAGTTGGTGGGACAGTATAAAGGTGATAATAGTAGAGGATGCGATGTGGTGGGATGATGGGTTATGTACTGCAGGTAGAGTGGGCGAACTTAACACAAGCAACGAGAACCTAGAGATTGTATGTGGGGAAAAGGGCTCAAGAATCCTTATAACGGTATGGTGGGATGGTACGAATTTTGAACGAAAAGTAATATATGGATTAGGGATAGGAACAGGTGAAGGGTTGGAATTCTCTACCATAGCGATAGGTGACTGTTGGAGTGGGCATGCAGGTAATGAAATTCTGGCAGGAACATACTGGGGCGACCCGTCAAGGATAGTACTCCTATGGGAAGATGAAGGAATTTGGAAAAATTCAATAGTGTTTTATTGTCCACAATATGAGAATCCAAAAGATATAGAAATCGGCGAATTTGATAGTGCACATCCTGGGAATGAAATTGCTTTGGGGACAATGACATTATTTGAACTTCATGAAGACACAAGTATAGATGAAAGCAGAGCATTTGTCTTTGGCAGTACCATTGTAGCGGCCGTAGTAGTATTTCATCTTTGTTTTCAAAGGTGCAGAAGAAATGGGAAAAGCAAGTCATGTTGGTGAAAGGTTGCGTATAAGACGTACGCTAATTTCCACACTAACCAATGTAATAGCAAGCATAGCCAGTGCGTTTACAACGCTTGTAAGTACACTCGTGGACACAGTGATAAAATTCTGCAAGGACATGATAGTGAATGCAATCTGCAGTGTGTTGCCGGCAGGCTTAGAATGGGTAAAGAAAATAGTGGATGTAGCATTGAAAGGGGAGTATGCAGAGATACCCAACCTGATAATGGCACAGCTCAAAGCGGAAATAAAGAAGATGCTGGGAATAGTGAAAGAGTATGTAAGAGATGCGATGGAGAAAGCAAAGAGCGCAATAGCCAATATAGAGGCATATATGAATGCGATAATTGAGATAATCACCGAGTTTCTGGCAGACCCAAAAGGCTCGCTATTTGCCCTTCTGGGTGGCGAGAAAGGATTGGGCGGTGAACTGGAAAAGAATCCGTTCATTGCCCAAGGCAAGGCATTCGCTACATCAGTAGGCGGAATAGTGAATGCAGTTTACGGCATGAAAAGGGATTGGAAAGCGTTGCTGATGAACTACTCAGGCATAATCATGAGCATTGTGCTGGACTTTGTCAAGAAGTATTTGCCTGGACTGCCTGCTACGGATGACCCAGATGTTCTACAACTAGCCATAAAAAATAAAATGACAGAAATCGTTGGCCAAATCTCAAAGACTATTTCCGAAGAACTAATAAAGATGCTGGATAGTGGAATAACCACAATTTACGAAAGTGTTGAAAAAGCACTGAAAGACATAGATTTTTACAAGAAAGATGTTGTGATGGCAAAAGTGAGGGAGTTTTTGAAGGAGAAGGTGAGAACTACACTTGAGCTTGCACTAATGGAAGGATTAGGAATATTTGCCAAGTCACCAGACCCGCAGAATAACCCAAGGCCAGAGAACATACTAACACACATTGTGAGTAAGATAAAGAACAAGATCCAATCAATGGTAGACGGTATTGTAGCAGAACTGAAAAATGCAATCCAGAATTACATCCAAGAAATTTGGTCTCAAACCGAGAACATGGTAAATCAGCAACTCCAGGAGTTACAAGAAATATTGAACCAAATATATGCAAAGATAGAATTGGCAGAACAAATGATAAAACAGGCAATAGCAACTGCAACAAAAATCCTTGAGGACCCAGTAGGTGCAGGCAAGGAAATTCTGTTTAGTGTCCTAAAGCCCTGGATACCGCCAATTTTCCTAAAGGTCCTGGTTGTTATCAGCGACCTCTACTCAGTGTTTTCCTCAGCAATGGCACTGGTAAAATACATCAAGAACATGGGGTGTGCCAACATTATTTTGAAAGGTATTGGCATAGGCACAACCAGTGCTGCACTCGTAATGGCAATCTACCAAACATGTACGGACATTAACGAGGTAATAAAGGAGGCAAAAACATGAGGATACATGCTTTCTTAACATTTTTAGTTTGTTCCATGATGTTTATTGAAATAATCACTTTCTCATCGGTAAATGCTGATAATAGTACGACTCCTTTGTTCGAATCCAGGAACATAACAATTAACATTACAGGAACTACGAAAGACTCTGTAGAAATCAACGAGGTAGACAAAAGCTGGCCAAATAACGAAGTAATCTTCAATGGATGGGGGCACAACATTTCATATGAGTATGGAGAGGGAGAGATATGGTATTGGGATGTAATATGGAACAGGAGCTATGATGTCTGGTACACTCCAGCCTTAGCAGTTGGCGATTTAGACCCAGATGTTGAAGGCGTGGAAGTTGTAGATGGGCTATACCAATTATTTGTGATAAGCTACAACAACACAACCCAGAGTTGGAATGCAACAATGATATGGGACCCGTGGACACAGGACCAAGGTACAGTGAGAACAGTAAAAATAGGTGATTTTGATCCAAGACATAGTGGAAATGAACTATTTTGTTGTACATACGGGGGGTTGATAAGAGAGTTCTATAAGGCAGAAAACGGCACATGGATGATGGAAGTGATAGATGATACCCATACAGGAAAAGCATATGAAGAATGTGATATAGGAGATTTTGACCCGAGATTTGAAGGCAATGAGTGTGTTGTGTTTACTGAAGAAAACTTAACAATGTATGCATGGAATGGTAGTGGATGGTATTGGGAAGAAATACACGTAAAAAGCTACGCAAAGCATATGATGTGTGGCAGGGTAGGGGAAGTTCTTCCAGGGAACAACGAAAGTGAGATTATATGTGGAGATACCGATGGCATGTTGTGGATAATATGGTGGAATAATACTAGTTATGCGAACAAGGAAATCTGGATTAATACATCATCTTTCATCCTGGCAGTGGCTATTGGTGACTGCTGGAGTGGACATGAAGGGAACGAGATTGTGGCTGGTGCCTATGAAGAGTGTTATTTGGTATGGGAAGAGAACGGAACATGGAAGAAGGAGTTGATATTCAAGGCACCTCAGTGGGAGTACATCACAGATTTGGAAATTGGAGAGTTTGATACACTACATCCTGGTAATGAGATTGCTGTAGCGTGTGGCGAGTTGTTTGAGCTCTACGAAGAAATCCCAGTAAGAGAAAGTTCTGGATACTGGTTGGGATATATTGTATTGCTGATTTGTCCAGTTGTTGTAGTATGGAAATGGAGAGAAAACAAAGGAGCACAAATTACACAGAAATGGATAGAGAGAAAAAAGCCATATCTTGCGTTATTAGCATCTGTTCGAGACAATTATGAGGGGCGAATATCTATATGCGGCCAAAATACTATCAGAGGTTCTGTTAGCTCACATCAGAGAAACCCTAGACTACAGAGCGTGCTCCAACCTGGACAGCGATTTTGATGGGTTGAGCAACCATGTTGAGGTGATGCTTGGCACTAACCCAAACGATGCGGACACAGACGATGATGGCTTGAGTGATGGCGACGAAGTGCAGAAGCACGGGACAGACCCGAAGAATTATGACACAGATGGAGATGGCTTACCAGATGGGCTAGAGCTTGGAGTGACTAAACCATTATCAGACACAGATACAACACTAAGTCCCCAACATTTCATACCAGATGCAGACCCCACAACGAAGACAGACCCATTGAACAAAGACACAGATTGTGATGGAATTTACGATGGAGGAGAGGATGCAAATCACAATGGTGAGCGGGAAACCACAGAGACCTCACCGCTGGATGCAGACACAGATGATGATGGGTTG
>JAVZCK010000041.1 GCA_038874435.1 Thermoplasmata archaeon | reverse complement strand
GAGATTGCCATGCATCCCATCCTCCTTCGTTTTTATTCAGGGAATTCTTAGAAATAAATTAAGGTTTAGGAGTTGTGAATAGAACCATGCTGCTTTATATACTAGCACCCCAAATCTTTATGACCCAAAAGAGATGGGACAGTTGTCTCCACAAATTTCATCAGTTTCAAAGCTTTTCCTTCCATATTTTCTTTCAATTAATCGGGCCATAGAACTAGCACCTAAGGTATGGAAGGAACAGTACTCTACTGGTGAACTTCAAATTGTAGAGAATTCCCCACAACGTGCCCGAGCACTATTAAAGAACATGAAAACCTCCAAGTTGATGTGTATCTACCTTACAGGATATTTCGTAGGAATGGCTGCATTATGTAAAGTGAAAAATCCAGTTTGTACCGAAACAAAATGTGTACATGATGGAAATGATTGCTGCGAATTTGTTTTAAAATGGGATGCCTAGAATTCAGGTATTATCAAGCGAGGCCAACCTATTTATTGCCCTTTCCACCTTTTTCCTCATAACCTTGTTCCCGCTCTGTAAATAATATGATTTCAATTCTTCCAGTAACTTCGCTGCAATCTCTTTCTTTCCTAGCTCAATGTACAGTTCTGTCATCTCAAATTTTACGCTGTTGATACTTTCTGGAATACCCATTTCCGAATACATCTTTAACGATTCAAGATACCTCTTTTCTGCATCCGCATAATTACCAGCATACCTCAGAACTTCCGCCATGCCTGCAATTGCATCTGCGATAAAATCCTGGCTTCCTGTTTCCATTGCGACATCCACCGCTCTCTGTGCAAATTCCATTGCCCTGTCTATCTTTCCCTGACTGGCCAGACATGTGGAAATGCTGTTCAAAAGCGCCGAGACCATCTTCTTATCATCTATTTCAACAGCAATTTCGTATGCCTTCTGATAATACTCAAGTGCGGACTGAGAATCTTCAAATTTATCGTATGTGCTTCCTATGTTAAAGAGAGCAAGGGCGATACTTCCCCTTTCTCCAGTTCTCTCTGCAATCTCCAGATACTTTTTGAAAAACTCAATGATTTTTGCTGGCTCCTCTGAAGTGCGGTAGTAAATTACACCTATGTTGTTATAGACGCTGGCAACGCCATCAAGGTCCCCCATTTCCTCGTAAAGTTTCTTTGAAATTTCAAAAAACTCCATTGCTTTCTGGTAATCTCCGATATCATCATAAACTCCACCCAGATTGTGATAAGAGCCAGCAATCCCTTTCTTAAGGTTGTATTTCTTTCTGATTTCAAGAGAACGCTCCAGATAAACAATTGCCTCTTTTACTTTTCCAATATACCACAGACCAACACCCATTCTGTTGTAAACCTCGCCCAAAGCAATCTCATCACCAGCTTTTTTGCAGAGTTCTATACTCTTTCTGTAGTTTTCAACTGCCTTCACAAACTCGCCTTTTGTCTCAAAAACCCAGCCCCTGTTTTTCAAAATTTCTCCCTTCAATCCCCATGCATCTGGCTCAGCTTCAAGTTCTGCTTTTTCCAGAAGTTGCATGCTTGCAGCAAAATCTCCTTTCTTAAGATAGGGCAAACTCAGTTTCATCAGAATTCTCGCCCGTTCATTTCTGCTGAGTATGTGCCTCAGAAGTTCTTCAAGAATCTGGATTTCCTTCTCGTATTCCGCCATAATGTAATAACAATCCGCCAGCATTTCATAAACCTTCAGAACCTCCTCCTTCATCTCTTCTTTCTGCTCCAGGGATTCAAGGGCTTTCATAGCCTCTAGTGATTCTTTGAGACAGTCCTCAATCGCAAAGTTTCTGAGAGCAAACGCTGCAGAGACGATTTTGAATTTGATGCCCTTCACTGGCACTCCACCCAGGATATAGTGCCTCCCAATCTCTCCAGCATACTTTGGTTTCTCTCCATAATATTTCTCCAGTTCTGCAGCTGCTTTTCCGTGCATAATCCGTTTTCTCGTGCCAATGATCTCACTGTAAACTACCTCATAGACAGGATTGTGAACAAATCTGTAAACCTCCTCCCCCTTATCAGATTCTTCAAGGTAGTCAGTGGCTATCAACATATCAAGAATGTCCAGCAATTTGTTTTCATCCAGATCTACAAGTTTCTTCAGCACATTATACTCAAACTCTCTTCCCAGGATTGCACATGCTTTCAGAACTTTTTTAACATCCTCATCCAGTTTTGCGAAACGATACAGTATCATTGTTCTTATTGTCTCAGGCAACTCAATTTTTTCCATATCCAGCATCTGCAAGCTTTCCAGACTGCTGAAAACTCCCTGCTCCACAAGTGCCCTTCCCATCTCCTGAACAAAGAAGGGGTTACCTTCTGTTCTTCTGTGAATTTCCTTTACAATCTTGTCTGGTAGTTTCCTCACACCAGTAATAGCATTCAGCACTTCTGCCACGCAGTCCTCAGTTAATGGTTTCAATTCGATTGTTTCTGCAACCCGTTCAATGTTTATATTTCGCACAGTCGTTGTAAACTGATGCACATGCCCAGTCCTCATACTTTCAATCTGGTATGCAATTACAGCAACGAGGGACATTTTTCTCACATTTCTGGCTAGATAGTGAATAAAGCCCAGTGTGCTCGAGTCCGCCCACTGAAAATCATCGATTGTGAGAAGCACTGGCTTTGTAGCCATAAGGCGTTCAAATGTTCGCAGGTAATTTTCGAAAATTCTGGTTTGTTCCCGAAGCGGGTTTGTTGAATACAGCGGTGATTGTTCAATCCCAGAAAGGCCAATTGGAGTATAGAATGGTTCAATCTCCCTTGTTATTTTTGCGAGAGCATCATTTATCGGAAGAAATGGGCTACCCTTTTCATCAATACAATTTCCAGAAAGCACAGCATAGCCAAGATTCTGGGCAATTCTGCAGACCTCATGGATTAAGCGGGTCTTTCCGATACCAGAAGCGCCAGTAATAAAATAAATTCTTCCTCTTCCCGACTTTGCGTCTTCCAGTCCTGTTTTGATAATTTTCAGTTCTTTTTCTCTTCCGAGGAGAGGAATGTCCATGGGTGCGGGAACACATTTAATTAGAAATAGGTTTTCTTGGATGAAAACGGCTACGATTTCTTCTCTAAAACTTCGGGATTTACAATTTGCTCTGGAGTTTCTCCTTTCAGTGCCTTCAGAAGCTGGGTCGCAGCCATAACTGCCATGTTTGTTCTTGTTCTGGTAGTTGCGCTTCCGATGTGGGGAAGCAGCACAACATTCTCCATTTCATAAAGTTCCTCTGTAACAGCCGGCTCAAACTCATACACATCCAGTGCTGCACCCGCAATCACACCTTCTTTCAGGCATTTAACCAGGGCTTTCTCATCAACGCACTGCCCTCTTGCTGTATTAATCAAATAAGCGGTCTTTTTCATCATTCTAATCCTTTGCTCATCGATGAGGTGATAGGTCTCAGGTGTCAGAGGAACATGCAAGGTGACAAAATCTGCCTCTCGCACAAGGTCATCAACTTCAAGCTTTATTCCACCCATCTCCTCAATCTCTTTGTTTGGCTTCCTACTCGAATAAAGGATTTCCATGCCAAAGCCCTTTGCCCTTCTTGCAACCGCTGTCCCAATCTTCCCGGCTCCTATGATTCCTATAGTGCTACCATGCACATCAGTACCAAGCAAGAGCGTTGGTGCCCAGCCAGTGAATTCCCGTCTACGCATCAGCCGATCTCCTTCTGGGATTCGCCTTGCAATTGCGAGAAGAAGTCCAAAAGCAAGGTCCGCAGTGGTTTCTGTGAGAGCAGAAGGAGCATTGGTCACAATTATTCCTTTTTTTGTGGCATGGGCAACATCAATGTGGTTGATGCCAGCAGAATATGTTGAAATTGCCCTGAGCTTGGGACAGGCATCAATTACCTCAGCATCAATTGTATCTGTGAGGAGGCAGAGTAAACCATCCTTATCTCTTGCACCTGCAATAATCTCTGCCTTTGTTGGAACCCGCTCTGCTGGGAATACTTCAACTTTGCACTCTTTCTCCAGAATTCTCATGCCTTCCTCTGGGATTTTTCTGGTTACAAATACCTTATACATGAGGGTAAGAAAAGCGAAAAGGGTATAACATGGTTTTGGTGATAGCCCTCTATAACAAACGGCAACTCATAGTAGGTACCCTTGTACTCTACAATTGGATAGTGATAGCCAAAATACCCATCTTTTTTGATTGCATCGGTATCAATCCAGCCTCTGCCATTGATGTAGAAGTAGCCCCAGACATGTCCGTACACACCACTGGAAAACTGACAATTTGCATGGCGATATTGTGCAGGAATCCCAACAGATCTGGCAAGTGCATTTTCAGCATGAGTATGATCACAGCAGTTAATTGCACTCACTTCAAAAATTGCACTGTATGCACCATACTGAGTATTGTAATAGTATGCATAACTCTTTGCGTCCCTTACCCATGTGTATACGGCCTCTCCTGCCTTATACATTGCGTCATTTGGATTCATCGTACCATTGTTTGCTTGGTTTGAATAGGTGCAGATGATGCTCATTGCTTTGTTGATTATACTTCCATTAGTTGCCTGGCAGTTTGCAGTTGCACCTGTGTATTGGGAGTTAGCGTCAGTTTTAAAGCCAGGAACCGGCTTTACATAAGCAAGAGACGGCATTGCTCCATTGTAACAATTCCATCTAACTATCCTTGCGTTTATATAAAGGATTTCCCACATCCGAATTTTTCCAATGGGTGAGTTTGCATAGTTTGGTGCCACTCCATTGTTCTCGATAAATCTGTAAACCCGGTAGGCCATATCATCGTACTGAACAGGTGTAAGTGAGCCAGAGTACACTTCACCAAATGGATTGGAAGCATAGTCAGGTGAAGGAACAGCATAGGTAGTGTTTGTGGAACCAGTGTACAGGTCATGAACGAGCTTTGAAGAGATGTAGAGCATCTGGGGCATTGTGAGATTTCCTTGGCTTGTGGTAACATACTTTGGTGTTCTGCTGTAATTCTCAATGTAGTTTGCGAGTCGAACACAGGCATCGATTGCCTCTCCTTTGCTCAAGCTTGTCTGATTGCTGGTTCCCTCCTCAAAATGCAATACAACATCCTTGGCGACATTTACCCAGTAACCACAGCCAGGTATAAGAAGGTCTGTCTTATCCATTGGACTTAACATTGTGCTTGAATTAGTATCGTATCTTTCTATAATTTCGACCGTGAGATTACCAAAAACTTCACTCACAGTTTTTGGTGTAAGAAGAGGGTAGGCTATGAGGTTCCAGCCAGTTTTTAGCTGAAGGGCATAAGCACCAACATACTGTCCATAGAGTGGTAATTTGCATGGCGTTTGAGATGTGATGTTAATCCAGTAACCAGTTCTCCAACTAACATTTACAAAATGATTTGGGTGATCAAGATCTGGTCTTTTTACATCATAAAGCTTCCATTTTCCTGCAAGCGAATCATATGTCCAGATAATGTCAAACTTGCCCCAGATTGGTTGAAACACTGCTTTGACTGCGGAATTTTGGAAAAGGATGTGAGGGAAAGAGATGAGATTCCATCCAGGGTAAAGCTGAATTTCAAATGTTGCGGTAATCACAGAATATTGATCAATCACCTGATACTGTGTTGAGGTTATTGGATACTTGAAAAAATTCACGCCTTCTGCTCCACCAGAAATTGCGGAGTTTATGCAACTCTGAAGTTCTGTGTTGGTCATATACTGGCCATTGTCATCAATCGACTGGATTGCAGTCCAGACCTTACAGTTTGGATTCCCTAGTAATGCCTCTTGTTTCACATACTGGGTCACTGTGCTAACCCATGAAGGTTGCTGATTATAGTTGTGTGTGTATGCCATAGGCAGAAGCACATCTAGATACTGTGCCATCTGGGTGTAGTTCTGACCATAGTTGTAAGCATTCACCTCCATTTCAGGCATCACTGCAGCACCTATTATCGATCCTGGCCTGTAAAACTTTATTATTGCTGAGACTTCCTGACAAAAGGAGGTTATTGGATATGTGTTGCCGTTTGCGGTTCCTGGATAGCGTATGCAATCGAGAATAACTCCATCAAAATCATAGTTCTGTGAGAGGGGAAGGAAGAGGTTATTTTTGAGGTAATCTCTATAGGAAGTAGAATTCGGGTCTACCCATCCACCCCAGGATTCATCGTCAAAGCAGATTACCCAGGCATAAACTTTAATCCCATACTTGCTAGCATTTTCATACATTGCCTCAAGCCGATCAAACCTGTATGTACCAGAAACACCTTTTATAAGGACGAACACATCACTAATGCCATGCTGTGCAAATTCTCCAGCAAGTGTTGCAGCGCCTGCATCTGCTACATCAGTACCCAATACCCAGACACCCTTTGAGTCAACCGTCGTACCTCTCAACTCAGCGGCAAAGTGAACTTCACCGGCTTTTGGAAGATTACCTAGCATATTATAGCAGGAGGGTAATATCAGAAGCCCTAAAAGCACTACAATGCAACCAAATGTTAGTATCCCTCTGTTCATACTACTAAATATGCTTAGTAAAATATGTAATTTTCGAAAAAGAAAAATTTTTCGTTTGTACCATTTTTGAGTTGGGATAAGGGAATACCCACTAACTTCCCAAAGATTGTGTAATAGGCACAATGAGATTTTGATACCTCAGGAGTAAATCCGTCTTGCCAGTATGCAATTTTCCATGAGCGCACCGAAAGTTTTATTAATCCCTTTGATATTACT
>JAVZCK010000040.1 GCA_038874435.1 Thermoplasmata archaeon | reverse complement strand
CCATAGGGGTGTAGGCCGGGAAAAAATCAGTAGATTTCCCTGTAGTATGTCCACATCAATTCCCTTTCTAATGGCTTTTAGGGTAGTAATGAGTATCTGGCTTTTCCAACTTGTTCGGAGATACTGAAATCACCGTTAGTTTTATATAGAAGAACTTTCATACCTATTTTGAGGTGGTAAAATATGATAGGACAAGGTGGAACACCAGTTCTGATATTGAAGGAAGGAACAAAAAGGGAAAGAGGAAAGGGTGCGTTGGAAAACAACATCATGGCAGCGACTGCACTTGCAGATACAGTGAAGACAACACTAGGTCCAAGGGGCCTTGACAAAATGCTGGTTGACAGCATGGGCGATGTAGTCATCACAAATGACGGTGTGACAATTCTGAAAGAAGTAGATGTAGAGCATCCAGCAGCCAAGATGCTGGTTGAGGTAGCGAAAACTCAGGACGAAGAGTGCGGTGATGGTACAACAACTGCAGTGGTACTTGCAGGTGAGCTCTTAAAGAAAGCTCTCGACCTTGTTGACCAGAATATACATCCGACAGTGATTACTGGCGGTTACAAGATGGCTTCCAGCAAGGCAATAGAGGAACTCCAGAAGATCGCAGAGAAAGTTTCAATTGAGGACACAGAAAAACTGAAGGAGATTGCAATGACAGCAATGGGTTCCAAGAGTGTAAGTGCTGTGAGAGATTATCTTGCAGAGATTGCTGTGAAGGCCGTGAAAGCTGTTGCTGAAAAATACGATGGGGGCTATCGTGTGGACTTAGATAACATCCAGATTACAAAGAAGCACGGTGGTTCTGTGACCGACACAGAAGTGATCGAGGGCATAATCGTGGACAAAGAGAGAGTCCATGCTGGAATGCCAGTAAAGGTTGAGAATGCGAAAATTGCATTGATTGATTCAGCCCTTGAAGTGAAGAAGACAGAGATTGATGCAAAGATTGAAATCACAGACCCATCACAGCTAACAGCATTCCTGGCAGAGGAAGAAAAGATGCTGAAAAACATGGTAGAGACCATTAAGAAGAGTGGTGCAAATGTGGTCTTCTGCCAGAAAGGAATTGATGATCTGGCTCAGCATTTCCTTGCGAAGGCTGGAATTTATGCGGTAAGGAGAGTAAAGAAGTCGGATATGGAGAAGCTCTCTAAGGCAACTGGTGCTAACATTATCACAAAGCTCAGCGAGCTTACTGCTGAGGACCTCGGCAAGGCCGCACTGGTAGAAGAGAGAAAGATTGGCGATGACAAGATGACCTTTGTTACTGGATGCACAGGTGCAAAGGCGGTCTCTATTCTCATCAGAGGTGGCACAGAGCATGTAGTAGATGAAATTGAGCGCTCACTTGAGGATGCGACAAGTGTTGTTGCAGTGGCCATTGAGGACGGATACATGATCACTGGTGCAGGGGCAGCAGCTACTGAACTCGCACTTAGATTAAGAGATTATGCAGCTACGGTTGGTGGCAGAGAGCAACTAGCGATTGAGGCATTTGCAAGTGCTCTAGAAGTGATTCCAAGAACCCTTGCAGAGAACGCAGGCATGGATCCAATTGATGTGCTTATTGAATTGAGGAAGGCCCACAAAGACAAGAAGATACACTATGGTGTGAATGTACTAACTGGTAAAGTTGGGGACATGCGAAAGGAGAAAGTGCTCGAGCCACTTAGAGTGGGTAGGCAAGCAATTCAGTCCGCCACTGAAGCGGCAGTGATGATTCTCAGAATCGACGATGTAATTGCAGGTAAGCCCTCAGAGACAGGCAAGGGACCGAAGGGAGGTCCAGAAGGACCTGGCGGTGGCTCCGAGTTTGAGGACTAAAAAAACTATTTTATTCTTTTTTTTAATTCTGGGGGTGTGCACTTGTCAAAGAGGAAGAAAGAGCACGAAGATGATGAAGAGCATAACATGCATTGGGAGTCAGACATTTTCGACGAGGCCTTTAACAGAGAATTCGAGAGAATTCGCGATCTTCTAGAAAATTTTTTTGAAAAAATGGATAAAATTGATCTAGATGAATTTACAAACCGTCCAATCATCTATGGATTTTCCCTGAAAGTAGGCCCTGATGGAAAACCGATCATCCAGAAATTTGGGAATCTACCGCAGAAATTTGAGGGAGACGAAATCAAAGCCATTGAAAGTGCACCTCGCGAACCCTTAACAGACATTGTTGAGACTCACGATAGTTTTTCTGTCACACTAGAAGTACCTGGTGTTGAAAAGGAGGACATTGACCTTACAGTGGCAGATCGAGTACTCATTGTAAGAGTAGATTCGTCTAACAGAAAATATTCAAAGGAAATTGAACTCCCACACGATGTTGATGAAAAATCTGCAAAGGCCTCTTTTAAAAATGGGGTTCTAGACATCACATTCACAAAGAAGAAAAAGGAGGACGAGGGCTTCAAAATCAAGGTTCAGTGAAAAAGGAGCAAGACCATGACTGACGAAAACACTGAGTTGAAGCTAGAGAACAAAATGGATGAGAAAGGGAACTCCGTAAATACAGAGTTAAAGGAGAAACAAGAGGAGGAATTGAAGAAATTGCTTGAAATGAAAGAGGAGGAAATTAAGACCCTGAAGAGCCAGATGCTTTATCTCCAAGCCGATTTTGAAAATTTCAGAAAACGGAAGGAAAAGGAGAATTCTGAACTCCGAAAGCTAGTGCTTATAGATTTTATGAGGGCTTTACTTTCTCTGCTTGACGATTTTGAGGCGATGGAGAAAAACTTGGGTGGTATGGATGCAAAGGTGCTCTCTGAAGGATTACTTGCTCTAAAGAAAAATTTTCTTGACACACTTTGGAAGATGGGGCTCAGAGAGATTGAATGTGAAAAATTTGACCCAAATATGCATGAGATTGAAGCAGTGGTCGCTGCAGATGCAGACAATAAAGTCTTGGAAATTGTGAGAAAGGGTTACATATTGGAAGGAGTAGTGCTGCGGCCTGCAAGAATAATTGTTGGGAAAAAATTTGAAAGCCAAAAATCAGAACCCAACACTACTTCTTAAGGTCTCCATAACAATGTTTGGATCAAACCGCTGTCGCTGTCTAGTGCTCACCTCTTCGAGATAGAATTTCACTGCATGCTTCAGATTTCTTTCTGGGACCTCAATTTCTGGCTTCTCGTTGTTGAAATATTCAAGCATGCTCATTGCACATGCAAGCTTTATTGCACGGGACTGAAGCCGTGGCGAGAAATTAATGCTTTCAATGTGTTCTAAAATTGCGGAGTTTACATTTTTGAATACTTCGTAGATCTTTCTATTAAGTTTTATTGGCTTATATTGGAATTTGGTAGCAACGAGTGGATGCTTCGTTTGGATAGCATAAACAAGTGTGAGATGGTCCCTGATTTTCTCAGCGAGAGAAAAATCCAGCTCACCAAGTTCAAGTCGTGCATTGCTATTTTCAATTTCGAGAAAACGTTCCTTGCTCATCTGATGGAGACGACAGAGCATCCTATCTTCAATTGCAGCAAAATTTGGGTCTGAGATGGTCACTTCATAGCCCAGGCCCTCACTTCTCGTATTGTAGTTAACTGCAAAAAATGAGGAAAATCTATAGGGTCCGATTGTACCTATTGTGGACTCGTATTTTACCTCCCTTTGCTCCATGACAAGCTTCAATGGCTCTACCATCCCCTTGTATTTGAACCAGTCGTTGAACTCGGGCACAATAAAGTTAAATTTTCTTCCAGCATAGGCCTCGCCTATTCTTATGAACTGTGCTGGCGTCATGCCACCACAATATCTGTTTTTTCCTGGTAGCCCATGTGGGGGGACGCCCATTCTCTGATTACCTCTTATCATGTCATCAATCGTAAAAGTTTTCCCAGTACCCGGTGGACCAAAAAATGAGATGCTAAAACCTGTGTGCCCAGTAACCTTATCGTTCGGAGAGAGAATTTCAACATCTGCCAATGCATACTGGTGCACTATACTAAGCATGGTATCAAAGTAGATGAGGTTGCCAAAGAGATTACGAAGATACTCCGCAAGTCCATCAGTGTTGAAATTCTTACCGAATTTCACAACATCTTCCAATCTTTCTAGAACAAGGTCATGCAAATATTTTTCAAACTCTCCGTCCATTCTTTCAATTTCCATAAGTTCCTCTCTTGCAGTAGGGTTCACATTCTGAAGTTGCTCAAACTCTAATTTCTGGTATCTCTGTATTTCTGCCTCCACAATACTCGGCTCTACGATGTAGAAAGTACCATCCCCTAGTTTCTTCAGCACACCTCTCTTTAATAGCTGGTTTATGAATGGTTCAGGGTTCACAAAGATTCCGTTTCTAGTAAGTAACTCCCTTACTTCATTCGAATTGAAGCCAAGACGCGCAGATGCAATTGTGCGATTTTTTCCATAAGTTGTGCTCATCCTTTTTTTCCAGTCCTCGGTTTTCTTTATGGCCTGAGCATTACACTCCAGAATGGCAAGCATTACTTCCTTACCATACTCTCGCTCAAATAAGTCCTCAAGCATGAGAACATGTACGCCTATCCACTATTTTGGCTTTTCTATGGTGCCATTTCATTGAACACTACCAAAACATTTATGGGCAATGTTGAGATATATCTTCGAGGTGGAAAATGCCGCTTTATGTGGACCCTATGACATGTACGGGCTGTAGAATCTGTCAGCTCGTGTGTTCATTCAACAAGGAAGGAAAAATCTGGCTTGCAGCTGCAAGGGTCGATGTAATAAGGGAAAAGAGCGGGAAGGACTACATAAATGCTTGCAGGAACTGCAAAAATCCAAAGTGTATGACCGCATGTAAGCATGGTGCAATTGAATTCATTGAGGGAAAGGTTTACATTAACGAAAAGAAGTGTAAGGGTTGTGGTGCCTGCATTTCCGCTTGCCCGTTCGGGGCAATAAAAATGCATCCAGTAAAAGAGAAAGCGATAAAATGTGATTTTTGTGGAAAGTGTGTAGAATTTTGTCCACCTAAAGTGCTGAAGATGAGGTGAATAACATGAGAATACCAGGTTATGCAAATACATTGCTGGTTATCAACTTGTCAACAAAGAAAGTGCAGCGTCGCAGAATTCCTCCTGAGATTATTCGAAGATACATAGGTGGTGCTGGTTTCTGCTCCTACTACCTTTTCCACATGCTCAAGAAGGGTTTAGAGCCGCTCTCCCCTAAGAATGTGCTGATGTTTGCAACTGGTCCATTCACTGGCACACTCTGGCCCCAAGGTTCAAGATATACTGTTGCATGTAAATCTCCACTCACAGATGGTTGGGGTGAGGCACATTCTGCAGGTTTCTGGGGACCGTATCTCAAATTCGCAGGGTTTGACGGGATAATTATAACAGGGGCTGCAAAAAAACCTGTTTATATAGTCATAAACGATGGTGAAGTAGAAATAAAAAATGCTTCACACATATGGGGTAAAACGGTAGAAGAAACAGAAGAGTCAATTAAAAGGGATGAAGGTAAGGAGTTCAGCGTTGCCTCCATCGGTCCAGCTGGGGAAAATCTTGTGCGGTTTGCAGCAATAATGAACGATTTAGATAGGGCTGCTGCTAGATGTGGCGTCGGAGCTGTGATGGGGGCGAAGAAGCTGAAGGCAATAGCGGTTTACGGAACCAAGCCGGTGGAAATCTACGACAAAGAAAACTATTTGGATGGAATCAGAAAGCTGCATGATAAAATGGCTAAAGACCCTCTCACACCTGGAAGAATAAAGTATGGCACAACTGCTCTGGTTGACCTGATGAATGAAATTGGAAGATTCCCAACATATAATTGCAGAACTGGTTACTATCCTGAAGCCTACAAGATAAACGGAGACGCAATCAATGCCAGATATCTAATAAAGCCAAGAGCTGACTTTGCTTGCACGCAGAGATGTGCAAGGTATTGCAAAGTTGAAAGTGGAAAATACAAATGCATTTCTGGTGGCCCGGAGTACGAGACCCTGTCCTCCCTTGGTTCTCGCTGTGGAAACTCAAATCTTGAAGCAGTGCTTTATGCAAATTATCTGTGCAATGACCTGGGTATGGATACTATTTCTGCAGGTGCAACAATTTCCTGGGCAATGGAATGCTATGAACTGGGATTGATTGATAAAAATGATACGCAAGGCATAGATCTCAAATGGGGAAACTCTGAAGCAATCTGTAACTTGCTTGAGTTGATTGCCTACAAGAAGGGCTTTGGCAATCTTCTTGCTGAAGGAAGTTATAGGGCCGCCCAGAAGATCGGGCGAGGCACAGAGAAGTATGTAATGCATGTGAAAAAGATGGAGATTGCAGGTCAAGATGGCAGGGCTCAAAAATCAATGGGATTAGCCATGACTGTTTCGCCAAGGGGTGCTGACCATCTGTACGCTTTTCCTGTCCTTGACGAAGCTGGATTTGTGGAGAAAATCAAAGAGGTCTATGGAGACCAGTTTTTACCTGAAATTGCGGACCGGCTCAATCCGAAGTACAAGGGTTACATGGTCTTTGTTAATGAGAATTTTTCAACACTCGTTGAATCTTTGGGAGCATGCAAATACGGGACGATGGTGCCGCCTGCACTTTATTACCCAGAAGTAATTCTTGGTTTAAGAATCACCACGGGCATGGAATTTGATAGAAAGGAACTGGAAATAATAGGTGAACGAATTGTCAATCTAAATCGCCTCTTCAACATTAGAGAAGGTTTTTCTGCAAAGGACGATAGGTTACCGGAAAGATTCACTAAAGAGCCAATGCCTGATGGTGCCGCAAAGGACCAGATTGTTGAAATTGATGAAATGCTGAAGGATTACTATGGTCTAAGAGAATGGGATGAAAACGGTTATCCAAGTGTGCGGAAAATTCAGGAGTTGGGGTTAGAAAAGGAATGGGAAATGGTGGAGAAAGATGTAAGAAGTAAGAGGGTCATAAAGAATAGCCATTACAAATCTTTATTTGGGAGAGGCATATAAAAACCTCCTTGGGTAGAAAGGAAGCATTCGCAGTGTGTCCCATTTGGAGCAAGATGGGACACCCTCTCTTTTCTAAG
>JAVZCK010000039.1 GCA_038874435.1 Thermoplasmata archaeon | reverse complement strand
TTGTGCCCCAGAACACTGGTGTTACCGTTATGTCAATCCCCTTATATTTTATTATCCCGATATGATTGGAAATTCCGCTGGAGGAAGTCGTGCTCCAGTATACCATAAAGGATATTTTGCCTGTACCTGGTGCATAATTATCCCATAGGCCATGTAACATCAATCGCATCCTCGTTGTCCCGCTTCCACTCTGGACCATTGGTGAGCCACTGTAGGTTGAGTACACTGTGAATTTGTATGTGGTTGAAGGTTTGAGATTGTAGATAGATGCACTGTGTGTTGTAGAGCCATCACCACTTGCACTTACACTTCTACCATCAATTATCACATAGTTGTTAGTCGTGGGAACTGTTGTAAACCAGGAAACTGTTGCACTCTCATACGAGGGAGTCCATGTGATTGATGTGATTTTTGGAGAGGTGTAGGTAAAAGAGTATCTGGGAGACTTTTCGTGAGCTTGAGCTATGCTGAGCAAAGCCCATCCTATTACCCCTTGAAAGTTTACTTTTGTTCTTCCCGTATTCTTGTTTACTTCCCACATTGGCACACCTTCTCATTCCACCATCTTTTGCCGAACTTCCTGCAAAAGTACCGAGAAAAGACAAAGGTAATGAGTGCAGTGATAAAGATGTATATTACTAAATCAAAATAAAATATAATCTCCTCTGTCTCCCTTGAATACATTGGTCCATGGCGCACAGGAAGGATATAGATAAACAGAGGGGATATTATCCAACTGAAGATTGCCCCAATACTGCCACCGATACCACCTAACGAAAAAATCTTGTATTTTCTGTGCTGACATGTAGAAAATAATAGAGGTAAAAGAATTGGCAGAGAGAATATTAGGGCGTAAAGAATGAGGCCAAATATAGGATTTGTTTCCAAGAATATTGGATTATGCTGGTGATAAGATGCGATGAGGTTAAGTAGCCATAGATACAAGAGGAATCCCACGATGTAACCCAAAGCACTCATGTATGGACCAATGTAGTCCCGTTTTTTTATGATATCATTCATTCTATACCCCCTCATGAATAAAAAGAAAAAATTTGTCGTTGAAGATCATCATAGCCTCTTTTAAAACATAGGGCGTCGCAAAAGATACCAAAATGTGCTTCTATACCTTGTGGTAGTGGTCCTAACCAAAGATTGGTGTTTCCATCTCTAAGTTCATACCAACTACTAAATAGCATTTTGTTTTGCGGATGATATACATTTTGGCCAAAAGATTTTTCTCTAACTATCGGCAGTGCAGTGTTGATGAAGATTTCCTGATCGTCCTGTGTATGCCACAAGGATGATAAAGATTCCAGGTCATATGTACTAAACCCAGTTTCCATTATTGCGCATTTTTTACCATGGCTGTTGGCAATGTTGAACAGATGAGTAAGCGGTGCCCACTGATCAAACGAAGCCCACACCCAAGTGCCAGGATAATAATCTATCGCAAGAATGTTCACTTTTGGCGATTGTGCCCAGACCTCCAGCCGATCTGCCCATCCTGTAGTGATCACTGCATCACCTACATATGCATTCACTATTGTCTCAAAGCTTGTTTCACCTCCTTCAACCAAGCCATCATAACCAACCTCAAATCCTGTTACTTCATCCTGGTCACGGAGGAATGTGTTAACAGGATGATTTTCTTCGTTGAAGAGTTGGTAAAAGTAAATGTCGTTCTTAAATTCCTGTGCAATTCTCTTGCAGAAACTTTTCCATACTGGCCAGAAATTCTCAGGCGTGTAGACTCGCACATATTGATCATCACCGACATATACCAAATGCGTGTATTTGTATGCTGCCCAATATGGTCTTCCTGTTCCTATTACCGCTACAATGCCCAGGCCTCTCTGCTTACATGCCGATATTAAATTTTTGTAGGCATTTATCGCAACGGTATTCCATTGATTTTCAGAGGGTTCTATCCAGTCCCAGACAAAATCTATCCTTACAAAAGATGCACCCAAGTCAACAATCTTGTCCAAAGCATAGGAAGATGGAGTTCCCGAATAAAGATGTATGTCTTCTGGGTGTACACTCACTGCCCAACTCAACACATTGAAACGCACAGGGCAGAAACCCATCTTTACTTCTTCTCCATCATTCCAGAAATCTCCATCCGTGTTGGACAAGGATGCCATGGTGCCTCCTATCACACTCACCATGAAATAGTCAATGTATCCAACATCCCCGCTTGCCTTATCTACAACAATTAACTGAAAATAGAGATTAGCCTTTTGGAAAAGGTCAAGAGACCAACCTAACTGCGAGAATTTTATTGTAAGCTCTATGTAATCCAACGAAGAGTACACTCTATTATAGATTATTTTGACACAAGAACCCGTTGAATGAGAATACAAGAGATAGATTATCAAATCAGAGGGATATGTATGCACAACTCTTATCTTGAACATTGCATCTTTTACCCACCCTTTGTAAGAGGGCACATCACTATTAACTTGAATCTTTGCAATTGCGGATGGGTTGCTGGGCTGGTAGTCTGGAATCTCTGGATGATCACTTGAAGAATAAGTGGTATTATAAACTCTTCCGTTTTCTTCTACATCATAGAGAGCATCATTATCGGAATCACAATAGGTTTTCTTCCAGAGTGTTCCTGTAGAGGGATAAGTTTCTGTATAAGTTCCATAGTCATCATGCACACTCGCCTGAATTTTATATCCCACATATTTGTTATTACCCTGCCAGGGAACGGTAGCAACATAATAGAACCATGACCCACTTAAGAGATAGGGAGTATTTTGCACACTGTATGACCATGTTAGGCCATCATATGAATATGCAAGCAAATTGGTGTTAGTATCTGGTATGCCCGAAGTTTTCCATCTTACCTTGAATTGTGTGTTCCCCATTTCTGTGGCAAACTCATCTTGAGCTGATATAAATGAAATCCTTAGCCTCGTCGTGCCACTTCCTGATTTCGTCATCGTTCCACCACTGGAGACAGAAGATACAGTGAATGAATATGTGACTGATGGATAGAGGTTACTCACCCATGCCGTATGTGTCTTTCCATCACTGCTCGTGGTTGCACTCACTTCTTTGCCAGCTATCACAACCTTGCTACCAGAAGCAGCCACATTCGTTGTCCATACAATCTTTGCACATTCATACCAATCTGAATTACTTTGATGAGAAGGAGTCCATGTGATTGATGTGATTTTTGGAGAGGTGTAGGTAAATGAGAATCTTGGAGAGGCCACAGACTGAGTACCGTCTGTGCTTATTACCAAAACATCATAGGAATATGTAGAGCCTTCCGTGAAACTTCCTGTGGATGGAATAACTGTATACATCACTTTTGAGGAATAGAGAGTCCCCGCTACACTTACACCACCTGGATAGTATGTGCACCAGCCCCATCCAATCCACATATTTGTCTCCCACCATACCTTCGCTTTCCCACCTGTTAAGCATTCAACCCATATCCTCTGGATTTTCAAGGTAGTGCTGAATTCAACAATGGTGGAATTATAGGTCCCACTCTTTCCTTGAGCAACTACCTTTGCCTCATAGGTTGTAGAGGGTGAGACAGTTATGACTGCATAACTAGATGTGATCTCTGTACTGTATGGCCATGTATTTGTACCTTTCACACGCCAGTATAGAATCGCCAGGTATGGCGGAAAATCACAGCCCCAGCTAAAAGCCACTTCTGTTGGTGTATGCACATCGCAGGAAAGCCATACAGTGCTCTCTCCAGTTTTATCTTTTGTACTTGTTATCATCTGCTCGCAGGCATCTACAAGGTCACCTGTAGCATCACTCCCCTGTATCCAGCTCCCTTCTCCACCTGACACCTTTGGCATTACTTCAGTTTTCATTTTCTGCACAGCACCTTTAGTGTTGTTCGCCTCAAGCATGTTCTCGATTGCCTCAAGCTTGTTGTTCAACGCCTGTTTCCGCTCCTCCGGATTCCTGTCAAATACCTCATCTGGCAAACTGTCAATTGTTGTCTGCATCGTTTCCACAACCTTATCTGGTTCCTCATAATTCGTTGCCATTCCAATGCCTCGCTCAATTCCATAACGACTAAAGGCTATATAAACCTCACCGAAGTAGCCCGTGGCTATTGTGGGTTCAAATAAGCCAAGCAATGGATGCCCTTGGTTGTCCATAACAAGCTCGGTGTAGTTTGTATCCAGTTTTATTCTTTGTGGCTCTCCAATCTGGGTTAGTTCAGCATCAAAACTGGCATAGTTAAGCATGGAATACCAGTCGTCGTAGTCACGCCAGACCACATGCAATTTCTTTTCTGTTTTTGGCATTCTGAAAGGCAGTTGCCAGATGCCTGGTGCAATAGCATGGACATCTATTGCATCGGTATTGCTTGTGCTGAGCAAGGCTGTTGTGTTTCCAACCATGCCATAGACCTGGTAATTCCCGCTCCCGTTGTCAGCCCAGAAATAATACTGTTTTCCTTCCCATACAACAAAATCAAACCCCATCTTCCAGCTCCCATTTGTTTCTCGCACTTTGCTCACATTCCAGGTTGTGTTGTTTTTCTCTGCCAAATAAATCCAGCCATTGTAATTTCTAATGCCAATCAACTCTCTGCCCGCAAAATATCCTCTTGCCAGTCCATACAGTGGCTTTCCTTCCTGTGTGTAAATTTCCTCTGTCGTGTTGTTTTCCCAGACCCTCAGGGTGCCACCGCTTTTCAGGTTTGCCTTCAGATTCCACAGTTCTGGCGTTATGTTCACTGCGGGAGTTGTAAGGGCTACATTGCAGTAAACTGCCTTCCACTCAACGCTCTTCTCAATTCCGTTCTCGACCTCTTCCCAGTTCACATTGTCCTCGCTCACATACACTTTACCGCTCCCTTCCCAGCTTAGATTGATTGCTAAAATTTCCGTCTCCGTCTCAAACAATTTTGCTGTGTATACACCTGCCTTGTAATAATGCTCCACATACTCTATTTTCGGCACCGCTGTAGTAATCTCTTCAACCTTGAGCTCGTCAATGTAAAATCTTGCCCAGTTTGCATCTTTGTGCAACCAGTCCTCACCAATCCAGAAGTGGCATTCTGCGTTCCAGTTATGATGCATTCTGAATGGTCCATACATTGTTCCATCTATGTAAACTGTCATTGTGTCATTCTGGATGTCCATGTATGCCTCGATTATATACCAGTGCTCTGCCGCAAGATTGCAGACACGATGCAAAGGTCTGCCCTGATGCGAAGAAACAATCCAAAGAGAATTGTAATCAAGAGCAAATCCAATCCCTCCATCTACAATCACCCAGGGCCAGTGCACATCAGTGCTCGGCAGATAAAGTGCAAAACTGAGCCTGTATGTGCCTAAAAATGTGTGATGCATGTCTGGTGTCTCAACCCAGCAATAGCCAGACGTGTCAAGGTCATAGAAATGCAGGGAGTGATTGCCTCTGTAAGCAAACTCTGAAATCTCTGCATAGTTATTGCCCGCGGTTATGATTGTGTAGCCCGCAAGCCCGTGCTCAAAATCCTCGCTCCAGGTAAAATTGCTTGGTTGCTGTTGCCAGTAAAACTTCAGGACCTGGTTCTTTTCCTCGGTCTGGCTTCTGCCCCCGATAATGTACACAGTGTCGTTCACTGCAGCACAGGCACTCCCTTCAATTTCCTCTAGCAATCTTGTAGGAACCTCATAAATCACTCTTTCTGTGTAGGCAAAAATCTTGCTTGAGTTTCTGCCGCCAATAATGTAAATTCCTGCATTTGTAATTGCATAGCCAGAGTTGATAGCATCAGCGGGAATTTCTGCTTTCAACCTGAGTCGCACAGTGTTAGGCAAAAAAGGTTGCCTGTAACTCAAAAACCACTATTTTATAGAGACATGAAAAGGGTACTCTGTGGAACTCAGGTCGCATATGGAGATAAGAGAAGCAAAAAAAAGTATAACATGGTTTTGGTCAGCCCGCCTATCACAAATGGTAATTCATAATTTGTACCTTTTGAATGCCTAATTACCTATTTTGGAGACCTTCGACTTAATACCTCTTGAAGCTTGCGAAAATTCCTGAAGTAGGCAAATGACTTTGTCTCCTCAAAATTTTTTCTTAAGTTGATGTTCTTATGTGTAAAAATCATTTTGCTAAACTTTACACATTTCAATAATTACTTTAATATATCAACTATTAAACCATCCTAATACAAATCTTAAATATACAAAAATAAGTTGAATGACTAATAAGATAAGTGTCAGAATGATAGCATCCGATTTATATTCTCTATCCTTTTCTTTAAATACAATGTAGTAGAACGCCAGAATAGAAACTATAAAAGAGATAAAAAGCAAATACCATAGAGCCAATAATGAAAATGATGGGGGTAATTTACTATAGATATAGGCCAATAGTTCTGGGAAGAAGAGTGCCAGTCCCATTTGAAAGTTGCAAAAAAGCCAGATAATTAAAGAAAGAAATAGGAGAGTGGCACATAGGAAAGTCCTACCATTTGATAATACAGGATTTTTACCAATAACTTTCAGAGTGTAGAGGAAACCAAATAACACACCTACCATATCTATCAGAAGGATCATAATGAAGAATGAGAAGGACGAAGAAGAGACTAGAGAGGCCCGAGAGAATACAGGTGAGGTTATTAGCACAGAAAAAACCAAAATGGCTAAAATAATGATTGATTTTTTACGATACTTTTTTGGTAAGTTGGAAATAATACCACTATCTTTTACTATAAAGGAAACTGAACCAATTATTCCCAAAATAATAAGAAACAATATGAAGAACTGTGAAAAGAGGATTAATACTAACAAGCCCACAACTAGAATTAGCAAAAATAAAAAAAATAATGATGTCTTTTCTTTTAATATCTTCCCAACCTCCTATGGAGAGAGAAAACTTTTAAGCCATACCCAAACATCTTTGGTTTCGGCAATAGTCCCATCTAAGTTCATCCTGGTTGTTCCAAAATAACTTTCATGGGGTGACCAGTCATCATTGGTAGCGATATCATCAGAGGTAAACTCATACCAAATAACACCGCAAAAGCCCTTACTCCTTCCTGCACCATGATAATACTCTTTTATCAACCTCGTTAATGTTTGGTAGTAATTCTTTTGATCCGTCCATGACCGCTCATGTGTGCTGAAACCTGTTTCTGTCACCACTACCTTTTTTTTGTAAGCGCTCTGTAGTCCAAAGTCCTCACACAATAGTCGCACAATCTCTTTCAGATCGCTTTCACTCGTAGCTGCCCATGTCCCAGGGTAGTAATCCAGCCCAATCAAATCTACTTTTGAACCTGTATCATCCAGTACATATTTGAGATATTGCTTTAGCCCATCGTACCCTTGAGAAATTCCTTCTACTGTGTTACCACCATTTGCAATAATATCATAGCTTGGATTTATGCAAATCAATGTTGTTTTTCCGATCTTCTGATATACCTTCATCTCAGTTTCTGCCTCTCTGATTGCGTTACTACCTCCAACTAGCAAGGTGGTTTCCCATGAACGGTCCCACCACGGATGATGACCAAACCTAAACAACATTCCAAACACCCAACTATATATTTCATGATTCATCTCATTATCTACTTGATACACTAATATCCTCCTGTAGGCATCTGGGTCAACATTCCAGAACTTGTTTATAAGTGCCTTTACAAATGGCTTTACTTTCTGGATGTACTC
>JAVZCK010000038.1 GCA_038874435.1 Thermoplasmata archaeon | reverse complement strand
AAGAGATGTATTGGCAGGTGATAAATTGTTTGGAACAATGATAGAGTATCTAAAACATCAAGGGACGATTGCAACTTGGAGAAATGAGAATAGTGACTGGAACGAAGGAGTTACACTGAGAGTTGAGAATTTCCAGTACTGGGTATGGGTGTATGGGGTAGAACAGGGCACAGACAATTATGATAGGGTTTATTTTACGGGTGACAATTTTCTTTCTCCATCAAAAGGGATGTACGATGAGTGGCCTAAAATTTCTCAGAGTGGCATTTTAACTTATCTTCCATGGAGAGGGGGAGTCTCCAAAAACGAAAAATCTGGAAAGTTTATTTCTACAACGGAGATGGTATGGAAATGGAAACAGTATAGTCCCGATGGGTATGATGCAAGTGGGAAACCGTATTATCTATGGGGAGAGCCTCAATGGCCAACAATCTTTACGAGGTATTATGATGGCTCACCATAATTCCCCTGGAGGTTTCCATATGAAAAGACGAGGAATACTTCCTATTTTGATATCTTTGTTTGTGTGTGGTATAATTGGTATTATCATCATCTTTTTTATGGTGACTCCTTTTTTGTATCGGTTGCCGGATATTTTCCCTACTAATCGTTGGGTAAATATGATGTCTGGTGAAACAAATCTCAATTACTCTGAGGTACTACGGATGAATATCTCAGACATTGAACCTAAACTGTCGTCAATTGATTTTGGAATACTAAATACATCTGTTGAAACAGGGAATTTGACGTATTCTCTATTTTCACCAAAAAATAGGTCGTACGAGCGTTTTTGTTTAGTAGTGTGCAGCGATAATACTATAAATAGAGCGTGGATGAACTATTACTATATTGCCTCCTTCCCCGAGAGAGATATCCCTGCCGAAAAAATGTATGCTACCAGCACTATATTGAATGTCGCCCGTTGTTGCGGGTTAAATATTTCAGGTGATGATTTAATATGGTATGTGTACTACCAAGATTAGGTGTGCAAATGTACTTCTAAACAAAGATGGTGAGAATAATGAATAAAATGAAGCACGCAAAAATCAATGAACAAAGAAGGAATATTATGGGGAAGTCAGACAATCTTCTCGGTATCCAATACTGGTTCTACTATCCGTTCCATGATGACCCAGGCTTAGACCCGCATCCGCATGACTGGTGGTATTTCTGGGTTGTGTACGATGTCTCAGCAAAAAAGCCAGTTAAGGTAATCTATGATTTCCATCACAACCTGAGAGCATTTGATTTTACGGATACCAGGGTGCATAGGGAAGGAATCCATGTGTTCACATACCACGATGCAGGAGGTCATAGAGTGATGTATGGAAGAGGGTTAGATGTGCCAGACTTTACTTCTCTGTGGATTGGTTACCAGATATCTCAAGGAGGTAGACCTCTATACAATACATTTGAACATGGCGGTCTTTACAGTTCCGATGGAGATTTTACAATAGGTCTGATGGTGGACTTGCTTTCAGCAAATGGAGAACTAGCTCCCTGGCGAGGCGTTTGGTTCTACTTTTATGACCCATGGTCAGGTGAGGGTAGATGGGAACTTCTCGCAGATTGGAATGCAGGAGTAACATTAAAAGTAGAAGACTTCCAGCACTGGGTTTGGGTGTATGGGGTGGAACGCTATGATGGACACAATGAACGAGTTCTATTTACTGGAGATAACATCTACTCGGGAGAAAAGGCGAATATATGGCCAGTCGAGTATCAAGTGGGTAGTCAATGGATCTCTACTCATTTTCCATGGAAGAGTAATGTAAGTTGGGCACATAACCAAGTAGGTTCTAAAGCAATTTCCTCTCCAGAGATGGTATGGAAATGGAGAAACTATCAATTCAACAAGTGGCAGAATCCTCAAGGTCAATGGATATACTGGTATGATTGGAGTCCTGTTTCTCCTACAATTTCAACAAGGTACTATGACGGGAGTCCATAGGGGGGATTTGAATCCGAAAAGAACATATCCTTCCACCAATAATTATCGTTTTTATTATTGTGTGTATTATAAGTGTGATTGTTGGTACATTGTTGACTCTATCCTTTTTTCACTTTCATTATAAACCACAAGACAGGTACATTATTTTAATAGGTACTAGGATTTCTATAGATGCCACAGAAGTTGAACGCATTAACATTTCAATGATAGAGATAGAGCTCAATAGGGAGGGATTCGGAATCAAAGATCTAAGCGGCCAAGATTCAGACACATACATAAAATATTGGATATTTTCTCCAAACAATTCGTGGCCTGACGAAGATTGGGAGATTGGAGCTAGAAACACTTCTGGAGTAAAAAGTGGGTACATAGACATCTTTTACCATGGTGCCTGTCCAGAATCTGAATTAGATACCAAAATAAAGTATATGGTTAACAGAACAAATACTATAGCGAAGATTTGCAACATTACCATAGATTGGTCTACCGTTCACTGGAGCATAGACTATCAACACTCCTTTCTTTTCACTTCCCCTGGCCCTCCATCATGTGTGTTATCTCACTACCGAGCATCATAACTGGAACGCAGAATGCCATTTCTGGATTGGTGAGGACTGGTTGCACAAGGAAGCAAACTGGGCAGAGTTTTACATTGACGAGCTCAAGGTTGAAGAGATCACTACAGCGGTGCCGAAAATAGAGTATGTGGAGCATTATTACAAGGCAGGGGAATACACAGCAAAATTGTTTGAAGCGGAGACGGAAATTTTAGCAATCAATCTAAGCTGGGAAGGGAGCGGTAAAGTGTATGTGAGCGAGGACAATGTGAGCTGGGAAGAGGTTGGGAATGGAATTGAGAAGAGCGTTGAGTGGAAGGCAGTTTACTGCAAGGTAGCCCTTACAACTCCAGCGGTGAATACAACGCCCTCGCTCTGGCATCTGAAAGCATCGTTGAAAAGCGGTGGCACACTGAGGGTCTGGGAAAACAACACCACAGCGGAAATTTACACACAGGAAGGAAAGCCGCTGTATGGACTGGCACGGGGATATTTTGCGGGCAGAGAGTTGATTGGCATTAGAAATTACAATGGCTGGATTTATCTGGCTGAGAAGAACAACACAACCTGGAATGCGGGCAAAGTGCGAGAAACAAATGGGAGCTGGAAGATGGGGTTTGATTTTGTTGTATGGGAAGGAAAACAGTATTATTTCTGGGCTGACAACGGGAGCGGGAATTACCAGGTCTATGGCATGGTTGGAAACACCACAGCCTTGCTCAGCATGAGCAATACAGACGCAATTGATGTCCTTGCTATTGCACCAGGCATCTGGCAACTGCCTTTTAGAATGCCAAAGACAGAGAAGAAATTGCATGTGGTCTGGCGTGACTATGACGACTGGTATTCCATGCTGAACTATGCAAGTTTCGATGCAGGACTGAGACAGATGGGTGAAATGCAGAGAATAAAAACAGACATTACATACAGCGAACTAATTATGGACAAATACCAGCACCCACTACTTGGTCTCTTTGAGCCGGCAATAGCCACGGGCTATTTCGGTGAAGTTTATATAGGATTTAGCCGTTATGGTGATGAGCGAGGCATTGGAATGGCAACGAATTACAAGGAGCCTGGTGAGGTTGTAGTCGTGTGGAGAAAGAATGTAGCCGCTTCTGGTAGCAAGGTTGTGATGGCTGGCAAAGAGTAACTGCCACAATGAGCTTTGATGGGAAGACACATACGGCATGGGTAACCGATTTGAAGTTATCGACACTATACCAGTTCACAGTGAAATCTGTTACAACTTCTGGAGAGCCAATCACGATGACGGGAAGTGGGACAACGAAGAATGTTGATAATACACCCCACTCTGAACATCCATAACCCTTATAATCCTCATCTCCTTTCAGGCGATTGAGGTAATTGCCATGTCAAATGTTCCAGAGGATTTGCTTTACACGGAAAGCCATGAATGGGTGAAGGTTGAAGGAAAGAATGCAAGGATGGGAATAACTGATTATGCCCAGGAAGCCCTCACTGAAATAGTGAACATTGATTTTGCTGTTGAGCCAGGAACAGTTGTAGAAAAAGGAAAGGCAATCATCGTCCTTGATTCTGTGAAGTCCTCAAATGAGGTATATGCACCAGTGTCAGGTAAAGTTGTGGAACTCAACGAAGGACTCAAAAATGAACTTGAAAACATCAACAAGGACCCTTATGGTAAGGGCTGGCTTGCAGTTATTGAGATGACAAATCCCTCAGAGACAAATGGCCTGCTAGACGCAAATGCCTACAAAAAATTGATTCAGCAGTAATCTATATTTGATTTTCCTAAAAATTCGCTCACAATTTTCATCGCACAGACATCGCCACACATCGTGCAGGTTTTTTGTTCTGTCGGTGCTCTATTTTTTCTGTATTTCTCTGCCTTCTCCCTATCAATTGCAAGTTGAAACATCGCTTCCCAGTCCAGCGCATACCTCTTTTCACTCATTTTTCTGTCCCATTCCAAACCTCTCCCTTTAGCAATCTCAGCAGCATGAGCAGCAATTCTGGATGCAATCAAACCTTCCTTCACATCTTCAACTGTGGGCAGAGCTAAATGTTCAGAAGGCGTGACATAGCAGAGAAAATCTGCACCAAAATATCCAGCTAAGGCACCACCAATTGCTGCCGTGATATGGTCATAGCCGGGTGCCACATCAGTCACAATGGGTCCAAGCACATAGAATGGAGCCCCATCTGTAAGATTTTTCTCAATTCTCACATTTGCCTCAATCTGGTTAAGCGGCACATGGCCAGGACCCTCAACCATTGCCTGCACTCCCTTTGCCCTTGCCCTGTGCACAAGTTTGCTCAGGATTACCAATTCCTGAATTTGTGGCGCATCACTTGCATCCGCAATACTTCCAGGTCTTAAACCATCTCCCAAGCTCAGTGTGAACTCATACTTTTCAGCAAGTTCTAGCAAATAATCGAAGTTTTCATAAAGCGGGTTTTCCTTCTGGTTGTGGAGAATCCAGGCAACGAGGAAGGCACCGCCTCTGCTAACAACGCCAGTAACTCTATCTGCTTGGCGAAGTTTTTCCACGCTTTCCCTTGTCACGCCACAATGCACAGTCATGAAGTCAATACCGTCCTTTGCATGGGCTTCAATGCTGTTGAAAATGTCATCCTCGCTCATGTTTACGATTGCACTTTTTCTTGCACATTCCACTCCTACCTGGTATATCGGAACACTGCCCATAGGTAAATTGCATTTTTTACGAATTTCCTTTCGAATTGCGTTGATGTCCCCTCCAGTGCTTAAGTCCATCAGGGCGTCTGCACCATATTTTTCAGCAACTTCCACCTTTGCAAATTCCTCGTTCAAATCCACATGGTCTTTAGATGTGCCAATGTTCACATTCACCTTTATGCTCAGCCCTTCACCAATCCCTTTAAGTGTATGTTGCCTTACAGGGTTGCAGGGGATTACAACCTTACCACTTGCCACAAGCTTTCGTAGTTTCTCTGCTTCGATATTTTCTGACCTTGCCACAGCTAGAATTTCATCTGTCACCCTGTGGGCAGCTTCTTTCATCAATGACATATTTGCTGGTAGTTCACACCACTAAATAAAACTTTTTTTTATGTCATTCGGAAAAGAAATCAGCTAAACTTGTAAAAAAGATTTTATCCCAAGAGTGTATTACCCTTCCCGAAACCATGACTCGAGTAAAAGTAATTAACGACATTGGGGAACTGGTGAATGTATTTCGAGCCATAGACACAGATCTGAAAGCAAACCTATACAGGGATCTTTCAGATAACTGGAGGACTGAGAAGGAGATTGAAGAGAAGTTTGGGAAGGAGGGTGTGAAGGTTCTAAAATTTTTTGAGAAACTGAAACTCATAGAGACAAGGTGGCAAACCACGAAAGAAGGTAAGACAGAGAAAGCATACCACACATACTATTCAGCATTTAGCATAAACTGCAGCGCACCCATAAAAGAAATGATTGATGTAATTTATGTGGCTGGAATGAGCGAAGCCGAGTTCCGAAAGTGGGAGGAAAAGGTGATAGACCTAGTGGGAGCAAGTGGCATGTTTGCAGGAGATGTAGCCGAGAAATTGAATATCTCACCAACATTCCTAAAGGGTCTCGTCAGGAGGTCGCTTAAACTAGATTATAAAGGACACAGAATTGAAGTGGTCCAGATATGATCGCTGTTCTTCGGTTAGGCCATAGACCAAGACGCGATGCCAGAGTTACAACCCATGTATGTCTGACTGCAAGAGCTTGTGGTGCTGATGTAGTGTATATAACGCCTCCTGACGAAAAAATTAAGGCAACAGTGGATGCAGTTACTGAGAGATTTGGAGGACCATTTAAAGTGGAGCTTGCTGAGAGCTGGAGGCAAGTAATAAAAAACTGGGATGGAGTTGTTGTGCATCTTACGATGTATGGCATTCACATTGATGATGCCTTGAAAGAAATTCCTGGCAATGCGGATTTGCTCGTTGTTGTGGGTGCAGAGAAGGTTCCTGGAGAAGTGTATAAACTTGCTCACCACAATGTAGCGGTGGGGAATCAACCGCATTCAGAGGTGGCTGCACTTGCTGTATTTTTGGATAGATTTCTTCATGGCACTGGCTTAAAAAAACAATTTCAGGGAAAAATTGTGATTATACCACAAAAAAACGGAAAAAAAGTGATAGAAAGGGTTTAGCTTATACCCAGCCTCTGGCTTTGACTGCGTCAGCCACGCGCTTCACTGCTACCATGTAGGCGGCCAAACGCATGTGCACCTTCTCCTTTTGTGACATCTCGTAAACCGCGTGGAATGCCTCTGTCATGATTCTGTCAAGTTTCTCGTGGACTTCCTTCTCAGTCCAGTAATATCCGTTTATGTTCTGGACCCATTCGAAGTAGGAGACGGTAACACCACCTGCATTGCAGAGGAAGTCAGGAATCACGAAAACCTTGTTCTTGTAGAGAATTTCATCAGCTTCTGGGGTTGTAGGTCCGTTTGCGAGTTCAGCTACAATCTTCGCCTTTATCTTTCCTGCATTTTTAGCAGTAATCTGGTTTTCCAGTGCTGCAGGTACGAGGATGTCGCACTCAAGTTCTAGCAGTTCCTGGTTTGTAATATTCTTCGCACCCTTGAAATCAACAACACTGCCTGTCTTCTCCTTGTGCTCCATCACCTTGGTGTAATCCAGTCCCTTTTCGTTGTAAATTCCACCCTTAGAATCGCTTACTGCAATTATCTTGCAGCCGTACTCTTCAGACAAAATTTTCATTGCAAATTGCCCGGCATTTCCGAAACCCTGGATGGCTACATTTGCACCCTTCAGGTTTATCTTTAGAGCTTTTGCAGCCTCTCTGATGCAATAGGACCCACCTCTTGCTGTAGCATCTCCTCTACCCGCGGAGCCACCGATTACTATGGGTTTGCCGGTAAACACACCAGGCACATTGTACTGCTTTATCTTTGAGTATTCGTCCATCATCCATGCCATAATCTCAGGGGTAGTATAGACATCTGGTGCAGGGATGTCTTTCTCATCGCCGATTATCTGAGCAACAGCTCTCACGTAACCTCTTGAAAGCTGCTCTAGTTCTCTCTTTGACATCTTCTTTGGATCACAGATGACGCCACCCTTACCACCACCATAGGGTATGTTGACCACTGCGCACTTCCATGTCATCCACGCAGCAAGGGCTTTCACAGTGTCTAGTGTTTCCTCTGGGTGAAATCTTATGCCACCCTTTGTGGGACCCCTTGCATCATTATACTGCACCCTGAAACCAGTGAATACCTTTGTTTCTCCATCGTCCATTTTTACGGGTATGCTCACAATCAGTGTTCTCATTGGTTCCCTCAAAAACTGATGCACTGCCGGCTCAAGTTTCAGTTTCTCTGCACACAAGTCCAGTTGCTTCTGGGCTATTTTAAATGGGTTTAATTCCTCTGCCATTTTTTCAACCTCTGCCATTTATTGGCAAATTTGCCTAAACCGAGGGGGTAAATATATTTTACCAAGGCATGTTCCTTAATCACAAAATTTCTGGCAAAAAACCTCCACAATAGTATCTCCGAAAGATACTAGCTAAAATTCAAAAATTGATGCCAGTATGTAAACCTCCTGATGCATGTTTCTTATAAATTTTTAAACCGGGCTTTTAAAATTCCACCGATGCACCGAAAGTGACGCCTTTCGGCACCAGCGCCAAGGTTGATTGCCCCAAAGAACATCTTGGAAGAACTGTTTACCTGGTGATAATTTGACAGAACTACATGATAGATACTATCGGACGCTCAAAACCTTAGATAC
>JAVZCK010000037.1 GCA_038874435.1 Thermoplasmata archaeon | reverse complement strand
AGATTGTCATGCATCCCATCCTCCTTCGTTTTTATTCAGGGAATTCTTAGAAATAAATTAAGGTTTAGGAGTTGTGAATAGAACCATGCTGCTTTATATACTAGCACCCCAAATCTTTATGACCCAACCTGAATCTTGATTATTTCTCCGGATAGATTTCTTTGTTAAAATGCCCTCATTCAGAGTAATCCGAGAGCTCTTACACAATTCCCTCCAGTCTAAAATGTGCAAACTCATGCAGGTAGGAAGCACCTGAATATGGTCTCTTGAAAATGATCGAACAGTACAATCTGAATACATTTCCAGTGTAATTTGTTGCATTGTAAACTATAATGTGGTCACCTATATAGAAAAGAGTGTCATTGTTTACATCTTCCCACTGAAAATCAATCTCCTTTCGCAACCACAGGTCTGAGCCATTTCTGAGCATGTAACAGGAATTCCAATGGGGCTCTACACGCTCGATCTCTCCGCCACTTACATTAAACCGAATCTCAAATATGACATAATTTCGTTTTGGGTCTGAAAAGCTTTTTACAAGCGTTCCATTTACATTTGGATGTGGAATTTCTCGTTTACTTGCTGAACTCGCATGGTCTGTCCACCAGAGGGTGTAAACAACTATTGGTGAAATGCTCGCAAGGAAAACACCTAAAAGAATTGCTACTATTGCACGCGATTGCTCAGTTAAAAATTTTTTACCCATTAATTTAACATTTTTCAATTTTATATTATCCCCTCCAACCGTAGACCCGTCTTATAATTAGAAAAATCTGAAACTGGGCGTTTATAAGTAATATCAACGGAGATACTGAGCACTGCATTTTCAAACTTGCTAGAATGATACAATATTACATGATCTCCAGTGAAAAAAATCCCATCCTTCCAACTATCTACCCACACATAATCAACATTCTCTCTTAACTCAAGAGTTGTGTTATTATTCTTGAAAAAGATAGCTGCATAAAATAGTTTAATGTTCTCAATTTCTTCGTTTAAGTTATTAATATCAAATCGCACTTCAAAAACCGTAGAATCCTCACTAACATTAACTTTTACTAACTCCCCTCTCACATCAGGTGGGAAGAAAAAATGAGGGGGTGGAGTGTATGGAGCTGTGACAATCAGGATGCTAGTAACCAGGGTTGTCGTAAGGGGCGGTACGAATACCCACCATAACCAACCACTTTTCTTTGTGTTCATAATATCATATCCCATCAATGCTTATATTCATCAGAAAAGTAACATCATAATTTGGTGTGTCAGTATTATACCTCTCTTCAAATGAGGCAAGCCATCCATTCATATTTTCTATTGTGAACTTAGAAAAATCATAATTTATCTTTCTTCCGTCATGGAGTGGAAGCTCATAACTTCCCCACGGCTGGTACATGGAGTCCCTACATTCATATGAAAAATGAAGCACCCCTCTCAAATCCTCCATTTCCCTCACAAACCACTCCCAACAAGATACTCCTCTCTTAGCATACTGCTGTGTGTATGGCCATAATGGTTCGTAGAGTGCCCGATAACTCAGAAAATAATAGTTATTACCCATCAGAGAATTGCTCCCAAGATCCTCATAGTAAAGGTCATCCCAATAAGGAGTATCACTTCTGTACTCATCATACAATCCAAATACATAGTGTCCAAGTTCATGAATAATCGTAGACCAGTAATAATTGTATCCAATTTCCATATCTCGGCTACCAACATACATACTTCTAGAAAATGTGAGAATTCTCGCATCAGGAATTTTACCATAGATGCCCCCCACGATCTCTTCTTTTGACATGCTCCTCCCCTCATAATACTTAAGTATTCCTTTAAGAGATACAAAGAATGTCCTTCCGTAGTATTTAGAAACATTGTACAGAAGAAGCACATCCCCACTAAGGAAGAGAGAATCATTCCTTACATCTACCCAGTGGACATTCTTGTCCTCCACTAGCGTGATATTTGGAAAAATCTCGGAGCGATTCCAAAGTGGGCGAAGTTTCACAATTTCATCACCTGGAAGAGTATAAATCTCTGCCACAAATACTCCTATATCCTTTTCCTCATCTATATAAACACATTCCAAACTCCCACCTACCGTGGGAGGTAGAGAAAAATTCTCTTGAGGAGTGGTAATCCACACCCAAATGGGAATAATCACAAGATGAACAAGCAGCAAAACAACAACGGTCAGAATAATAATGAATTTTCCTCGTCCAATTCTTCTTGCATTCTTTTGGACCTTTCCAATTCCGTCCTTTTCATCCTCTTCATTTTTCATTTTCATTTCACCTTCCTTCAAGGATAATAAATTGTAAAGCTCATTAATGACAATACATTAAAATTAGGTGGATTCCATGTATAGATAAAGTCAAAGGTAGTGGTTTCGGGTGGAGCTGTCCATCTGGTGGCTGTAGCAGAAGAAAAGTCATAGTTAATATCTAAAGGAACCTCCCACCAATTTGCGTATGCTCCGTATGGATGATACCAGGGGTTTTTGCCTCATCTGTAAAATGTATTGCATCGCGCCCTCCCATTCTTTTTACAAACCACTCCCAACAAGACTTCTGGGTATACGCCCATTGAGTGGTATATGGGAAATATAAATCAACATAGAGATTATAGTAGCTCAAAAAATAATAGTTTGTATACATTAAACTGTGGCTCCCAAGGTCCTCATAGTAAAGGTCATCCCAGTAGGGGGTATCACTTCTGTACTCATCATACAATCCAAATACATAGTGTCCAAGTTCATGGACAATCATCATATAGTAGGCAGCAGTCCCTAAGCTTACCAGAGTATTGCCCCAAATAAAACTTTTTGGAAACACAATTTCCCCAGATATGTAGTACGAAGTTCCGAATGGGATAGATATCCACAAAATTCCATCCCAATATCCCTCAACATTCTTTGTATGGGGCCAGTAGATGGTGTTCTCTTTTGTCACGGCTTCTTCTGGATAAATTCTTACATTTGCCTGATGGCACCAATATTCTTTTCCCTCAAAAGTAACAAATCGATCATTATTGTATATCGTCACATCCCCGATATAGCAGTAACCATCAGTTACAGTCATCATGTACAAACTTGCACCTTTGAATGAATCCTTTATCTTTTCTAATTCCTCTTGAGTAGCATCCCAGCCAACAGAAACTGTGAGGGAAATTCTGTAAACAGTTTTTGGATCCCATGGGTTCCTATTCAATTTTGCTTCCCAAAGATTTTTGAATGAATCTCCATCAGAATCATAGTTTGCATCTTCCGGCAATCTGTCATTTAGAAAGTAGAAATCTTCCCACCACAATTCCATTCCATCACCATCCGTATCCACGGACCCATCATACTTGTTCGGATTTCTTTCATATGCAACTTCGGCCCAGTATGGGATTCTGTCATTGTCTATGTCCTTACCCAATGTTGAAATACATAGTTCAATAGTCGCATATGGTGCATTCACATAAACTTGCTGTCCTGTAAAAGTATATTTTCCTCCATCTTTGTAAAGGTCACCATATGTTTCCCAGTAGTGAGTATATCCCTGTGTGGCTTCCTTTCCTTGGTAGGTTAGTGCTATTGTGTAGCTTTTCTCATACGGATTTATACTTATCCATATATCATTCTCACTTCCCTTTTGGAATAGCCCTAGCGTCAAATCTTGAGACATCTCATTTGTGTTGATGTACATCCTGACTTTTTTATCACTAAAATCTCCATCAGAACTAAATCTATCTCCAGTAGATAAGCTCACTTTTAAGTAGCATAGCCCTAAGTCTGGCGCATAATAGCTCGTCGTAGGCAAATCCTTTATTTCTACATCAATTCGCATATATTCGTTCATCACAGGGTTAAGATCAATCTCATCATTAACATTATCGCTATCAGTATCTTTTGCATCTCTAATCCATCCAAGTCCGTTATAATATATTTCGGGTCCTCCCACCTCACAAACTAATGGTGGATGCCCACCACCTCCTCCTCCACCAGTTGCTCTTGGTGTCGGCTTCGTCCTTGCTCTTTTCTCCATTGCATCACTTCCTTTATTTGTCAGTATGTTTTTATTTTTTTCATTTTTTTCCGTTTAACTTTACGCAACATGTAAACTACTCCTAAAAATATCACTGAGGATACAATCAGGAAAATTATTACATCTAAATAAACAGAACGGGAGATGGCTTTGTTTCCTGTAATTTTCGCTGTGTAATGTGCGGTTGTGAGTGATGTGTTTGTCTCGTCAGTTACTGCAAAATAGTACTCAAATACCTCTCCCTCTCTTGCCATCACACAAACTGAGAACGAAAAGTGGTAAACCGTTGTGTTTATCCCCTGAAACGATTCACCAGTTTCTTTCCAATTGTTTTCGCCAGAGACTTTATAATACATAATAAATCTGGTAATATTTTTAGTACTCCTAACACTTCCTTCAATTTCAAATGGACTGGAAGCATCTATGGTTATCAACGGTATATGAAAAAGATCAAAATGCGACGCAAACTTAGAAAGTGGATGTCCATCAAGCATCTTGTCTCCTAACATGAGAGGTTTATCTACTATGCTATCACCATCTGCATCGGGACTGTGCCAAATTGACCAATAATTTCTGTCAAATCGTGGGAACGAACCACTTCCAGCTATGAAGGGTACTTTCCTACAGATAATGGTATTATTAGAAAATAACCACACGTCTTCACCCTTTCCGTGCGATATAAGATGGAAATCCTCTTGCATTTCTATCCAGTTATACTCAAATGTCACTCTTCCACAATTAACCTCCATCCATGAAATGTTTGTAAAATTGTTATTTATAATTTTACAATCGTAACATGCTAGAATCTGAAATGGGGCGTTTCTAGTAGATGTGTTTAAAAATGTCCCTGTTAGAGTGACATTAGTACAATTTGCGATGATTAATTGACCTATTTCTTTCCTATCCAATGAAATAGTCGAATTTGTAAGTGAATTGATGAAACATATTGGTTTTCCATTTATTGTATTTGTAGTATCTATATCCCAGGTACTGTAGAAATTCACCCTTCCGTCGCTTGGTGCAAAAATTATGCCCGCATTAATAAATCTGTTATGCTTAAGAACAAGAGATTTCATATTGAAATTAGGGTGAATTATTATAGGAAGAAGCGACCAGTTCCCTGGGTCGGAGCTCCCGCAAAATGTGTTATTGAAAATGGAAAAGTTTTCAAGAGAACCGATATCTAACCATGCAAGAGGATAGTGTCCGCTATCTGGTAAATGGAATGTACAGTTCCTGATGGTGATATTTTTGCTCTCATAACATCCAACAAAGTTTGTTGCTGAATAGATAGAAAGCTCAGAGGTCTCAATGTTTTCCAATACTCCGTTAGATGTGTAAGCTAAATAAATCAAGTAAGAGACATAAAATTTCTCACTATCACTCCCAAAGGTACAGTGCCTAATTATGAAAGAAGCATTCGTACCGTTGATACATACATATGATAGGGGTATGTTGGTTTCTGGCTCTTGCCCTATAGGTTTTCCTACAAATCTGTAACCCTCTATTATGTAGGGATTTTCGGGCGTGCCATCACCAGACACAACTCCATTCTCTTTTGTAAAATTTTCATCGCCATTTATGTAGATTCCACCCCTTTCTATATAGAAATTTATATCAGAGGATACCTTTTCGGCAGATACATTCGGGGATGAAAATTGAAAAAATGTTAGAATGATAAAAATGATTGCTATATTTTTTGCTCCTTTCTTATTCATTTCACATCCCACCATAAATATAACACTGGCATGCCATAGAACATTTTTTCGCCAATTAGAGCACCACTGTCTCCACACCAAAATATCGGAGAAATAGGAGAGGGACAATCCCCGCACAATGGCCATGGATACTGATTGATTTGTCCCTGGAGCACACCCCAATAAACAGAGTCTATGCTGGGGATATTTGTCCTTCCATTCACATACATAAAATAGGATTCTACGCATGCCCTTATCGTGGAGTCAGCAGTGTTCCAGATATTTTTAAAATCGTAGTTTGGATTCTGTGGATGAAACACCTCATTTTTTCCCTTACCAATGAAACCCTTCACCAACAGCACATATGAGAATGCGTGATAATTTCCATCCTCTGTGGACACCCATATCGTGGATGTGTGGAGATTTGCAGCAGTCATTATTACCCACCTACCACATTCAGGATTATAACCCTCAGTTAGCTTTTTAGCAAAATAACCAGAATAGCATGCATCAATTACACAGAACAGGTGACCTCTATATTCTGAAAGAAGTGTTTGTGTTCTTAGGTCGCTAGCATACAATATTCCATTTGAAAGAGATACATACCCGTCAGTACGATCTTCCTTTTCATAACCATGACTTATTATTATCAATGCAAAAATCTCCAAATCAAAATTGTTGTCTGTATGTATTCTCATTATTGCCTCATTAATCTTATCTTTCACCTGCTGGACGGTTGTATCAGTTGCGCTCGTCAGCAACACAGTGTGCCATCCAAGAGCCATGAAAAATTCCTTCCACTTATTACCTGTCTCTGATCCATAAGGTGTACCTCCATTTTGTTCTAGAGGAGCTACAATTAGGGCTGCTCTTCGTGGTTCTGCAGATAGTGGGCTACAGACCACTCTGTTATTCCACTCAGAATATGTTTTATAATCATCAGGATCATTCACTCCATCTCCATCTGTATCTTTCCCATCAACATATGGAAGCGTGTTTGGATCATAACCTAGGGATGCGTCCATCGCACCGCATATTAACGGTGGTTTGCCCCCTCCACCTCCTCCTCCAATGGGTGGCGCCGCTGGTGATGGCTTCGTCCTGTGCTCTTTCTCTACCGAATCTTTCCATCCATCATGGTCTGCATCTGAATCACCAGGATCGGAGCTTACATGTCCACCTTGCCGTGAATCATAGTATGTGTAACTCCATGGAGCGTACATATGAATTTGGGGTACATCCCATCCAGTTTTCTCTTCAGCATCGCTTAATCCATCCCCATCATAATCTTCTGAGGCTTTTATATTCTCTATAGTTTTCTCTATTCCCACATCTATCACTGTTACTTTGAAATCATAAGTTGTGTTAGGAATTACTTTTTGTCCCACTGGAATCTCTACCATATGGCATTTTCCTTGCTCACTCACTTCCATCATATATTTGGGAATACCTTCCTTTATCACTTCAACCCTGTATGTGTGTTCCCCATCATCCCCTGTCTCCCACCACACCCTTACCCCATTCTCATCTCTCGCTGGCTCGTAATAGTCCTCTACCTGCAACACCGTGATTGCTGTTTCCGTTGTGAAACTGTGTGGCTGTTCTCTGCTACCATAACTGGCTGTGTATGTCTGACCATCTACCACTGTTGTTGCTACGATGTAGTAATCGTAGTTCTCTGCTGGATTTAGATGCTGCAAGACGACGGTGTGGTCCTTCGTGCTCTCTGCCTTGCTGGAGAGACTCCACCCATAGCCATCCCAATCTGGCTTGTAAATCTTCCACCAGAGCGTTGTGTCTGTATTTATGTTCGTTTTCCAGGTAATGGTTGCACTGTTCTCTGTTGCACTCACAACCACATCATAAATATACAGGTCTGGTAACGGGAAAGTGCTATAGAAAGTCACAGTGTTTGCTGTGATTCTGTAGTTGTAGACCATGTTTTTCTGCAGTCCAGAGAATATTGGCGAGATGTGATGGGTTTTTTCAATGGCCGGATCTACTTCCGCAAATGTCCTGTCGTAACCACCATTCCACACCCTCACTGTGTTTTCCGCTGTTGGCACCGTCGTGTCCCACTCAAATCTCACTCCGTCTTGCAGAATGTCTACCACCACATTGGTTATGGAGAGAGAAATAATAAAGGTTTTGGAGGCTGTACCTGAAGTGCCATCTTCTGCTGTGGCTTTAATTATAATTGTGTACTCCACATTCTGGGAAAGTCCAGAGAGGGAAAGTTCAGTATCCTCAAACAGTAACTTTGTTTCGTACTCACAACCTGTAGATGTGTATATCCAAGCATGGATATCCTGGTATGCATGATTTTCCCGATGCTGTCCAAAATTAAGTGAAAAATCGTTTCCAACTTTGATGTGCTTGATAAGCTAGACATTTATAAACATAAACAGATGATGCTTTCCACCTTCCCAAATCACTTAAATTTTGACAAACTCAATGAAAAGTCACTTTTAAGTAAACAGACCTATTTTTTACAGGGAGGAGATATGTGTTTAGTTATATTTTTTCTTTGGCTTAACTCCTTTCTTAGGGTAAATGATGTTCGTTTCAACTGCCAAACTGCATATAAGAGTATGAGAAATAAGGGAATAACGATGGAAAATATTTTCAACCAAAAACTGTTGTATGGAAGAAATCTAACTGCTGATCCATTACCACCTAACGAATAGAATACACATGAACGTCTCTTGGGAGAGTAGTAGGGAACTCCCACAATATTAAACGCATGTTCCAACCCAGACAGGTATTTGAGTGGAATCCTAACTTCTATCATAACCTCCTCACTATCTCCATCTACACCTATCAAGATATCCTCTGCTAGCACATTACCTATCATTGAAGGTGGATCTCCATATAATCCTAGGAAAATCCCATCTTTTCCCCCGAATACTCCATCCAGGGAAAATGTGTAAGTTGCGTTATGGTGGTATTCTACATGTTCGGTGATTGGTAGAGTGGAACCAAAGAATAAATACACGGACCATATCCTCTGTCCCCACTGCCCAAACCAGAGATGCAGGAGAATATACAAGTATGTGCCATCATGTTTTAGATAGAGAGAAAATGTACAAGAAGAAGAGTAAACATACTTCTTCGCATAGTTCCATTCGTCGGGTTCAACTAGTCCGTTAATATTTACATTTCCATCACTATGGGGCACATCCCAGACCACTTTGTCTTCTACAAACTTCACTGTATAGCCACCATGTCCCTCATAATTCTTACTTCCTTGAAACGATATTTCTTCTGCTTCTTCAAGACGAGTTGCTAAAAAATAAAAAATTCCACCAATAATTATGCATACACAAAAAAGAGAACACAATTTAAGATATTTGTTCATGAGCTTAGCACCCATAATATTAATTCCTCCCAGTTTGTATTTGTAAGAAAATCAAGGTGAGCATCAGTGTATTCGTTTAATTTTGTAGTTGTGAGGGGGAAATAAATGTTAATTCCATGTGTCTCAAACTGGAGGTGTTCATCACAACCAAACCATGTGAGAGTGTTTTCTGAGTAAATTAGATGGCGAAGCATCTCTAATAGGCTCTCAGCAATCTGAGTAAATTCTTCATTGTTTATTGCCTGTCTCAAAAGTTGTACAAACCTGTAGAGATCCACAAAAGTTTCTACTATTGTTTCATCATCGGGCGGAGGATAATAATTATAGAGAGAATTTACTATCCATAAAATTCCATTTTTTATCTGAGCGTTAAAATGTTGAATTAGCCACCAACATAATCCTTCAAACCTATCTATAACACTTTGACATTCACCACTAACTTCCCAAAGATTGTGTAATAGGCATTATGAGACTTTGAGAGCTCAGAAGTAAATTCGTCTTGCCAGTATGCAATTTTCCATGAGCGCACCGAAAGTTTTATTAATCCCTTTGATATTAC
>JAVZCK010000036.1 GCA_038874435.1 Thermoplasmata archaeon | reverse complement strand
GGAGTTATCCAAAGTTTATGTTGTGACCGTAGGGGAGCAGAACTTTGTGAATGAAGTGACAAAATCCACGAGAAAACTGCTTAATGAGCTGGAAATACATATTACTCAAAACTTGGGAAGTTAGTGAATACCACGGAAATGACCAAGGAAACCTTATATACCACTAAATCCTACATTAATGTAGGAGGATGTCAGATGGCTGGAGAGGAATGGTACTGGAACGGTTGGAGGGTCGCAAAGAAGGAGAAGAAAGAGAAAAAGAAATAGACCAAGCACGCTGAGAAATGCCCTTAAATACTTTCATGATATTCTTCCCTCGGTTCTCATGAATCCTGTAGTAACCTGGGAGTACGGAGGCACAATAGAGAGGATAAAGATTTCGAAAGATGGAAAAAAAGTGTGTTTTTCTGATGGCTCAGCGCTAAACATTGCCCAGACAGATAAAGGTGGCATATACAAACTTCCAATTTCAGGCAGATTTTTGTTTAATCTCTCACCTGATGGAAATTTTGTGATCGTTGCAACACAAGATGCTATTATCAGAATGTACAGTGAAACATTAAGCCTTCTCTATGAGGGAAAACTCCCAGTACCTGCTACAAGCATCTATATCTCGACAGATTCTTCAAAAATTGCAGTGCTCTGTGGAAGGTTTGTTTATTTGCTTGATTCAAAATTGAAACTCGTGTGGAGTCAGACCCTTCCTGTAAGTGGTGTAAAGATAAAACTAGACAATGCTGGCTATCATCTTGCATGTGTAGATTCTGGGAATTTGCTCACTCTCTACGATGCAAGTGGAAAAATATGCTTTGCTAGGATGTTCAACTCAAAAATCACAAATCTCTCCCTTGCAAGTGCCTCGGAACACATACTCGTCTCCACACTTGATGACAGAGTGTTTCTCATGGATGCAAAAGGAAATGTCCTCAATGACCCCAGATTTGGAGCTAGGATAAAATTTGCAAAAATTTCTACAGATGGCACAAAACTCCTTATATGTTTTCCACATGAAATTCATTTTTATACTCGCGAATTTACACCAACCCAGAAATTCGTGTACGGAAACGAACTTCAGTACTTTGATGCTTCAGATAATCTTGGTATCGTGAGCGGCGCTTCTAGAAACGGAAAAATTTCGGCTTTTCACAATGAGGGAATATTCTGGCAAAGCACCCTTTCTGTAGGAGTGGATGGCGTCCTGGTCTCACCTACGGGAGAGCATGCATTTGTTTATTCCAAAGATAAGATTATAAAATTCGACAATTTTCAATCTATTCAGTATCATATAAATGCAGCCACTAAGCGCTTTGAAGTACTGAGAGGATATGGATATAAGCTTGGTGATGCAGAGAATCTTCTGAAGCAGGCAATCAGCAGATTTGCAGCAGGGGATTATGGCACATGTCTCAGAATGCTCGAAAACCTTGAAAAAAGCATCCATATGCAGCGAAACCAAAGCAAGCCACGTCTGAGCATGCTTGCAGTTACAAACGAAAATTTCAGAATAAACGATTGGACAAAGGTGCTTCTCTACATTATGAATACTGGGAATGCACATTGCGCTGATTTGCGTGTAGAATACTCTCAGAATATTCTTATGAAAATTAAGCCATTACCTTTATTGCTCACGGGTGAACTTGTAAAACAGGTTATTGGAATCAAGCCCCTTTTTTCTGGCATGCAGAAGATAAATGTAAAATTTAAATACTGGAATTTTGAGGGCAGAGAATTTGTAGAGGATGCTGTATTTGAATTATCTTCAGGAGACAAGGCAGAGCAGTATGACAAGCCAGTTGCCGTGTTGAAGCATGGAAACTGGGAAGCCGTGTTTAAAAAAGCACAAGAACCTGCGCCCCAAATCCAAACTAGATGTCCAAGTTGCAATAAAAATGTGATGCCAGAATGGGTAGCATGTCCCTACTGCATGACAAGGTTAAAAAGGTGGTAAAGTTTAAAATTTACCTATCTGGCAGACCTGACATACTGTGCAGGATTGAAGGCCAGGCAATTTCTTAACCTTCTCAAACACAATTTTCTGGAGTTCTTTTATATTTTTAGCTTCTATCTTCACCACAATGTCGTATTTTCCGTAAACTTCGTAGATATCCTTTACATTCTTAATACTACTCAGCATCGCAGGCAGCTTGTGTTCTGATTTTGGCGTTGTTTTTATCAGAAGATATGCCAGCATTCTTCAATCTTCCTCTTCTTCCTCTTCTTCCTCTTCCTTGTTCTTCCCTTTCTCAACAAAGCTAATCTTCTTTGGGAAGTACTTCAGAATTATCACATCGCCAATTGCCTGTACCCACCTGTAGGGAAATGCAACACCTCTTGAGCCCTTCACAAGCACTGGGTTTGTCTCCGCAAGAAACAAACCATCAATTTTAGCACCCTCTACATCTACTACCACATTGTTCACATTTCCAAGCAGAATTCCATCTGGCGTGTAAACGGGCAGCCCGATTATATCTGTCATTTCCAACAGCATGTTAATCCCATAAGGCATATAAACAAGGTTTATTTTATACTTTTTGCTTGAGGTGCCACTGTAGCTCAGCGGTAGAGCAACTGATTCGTAATCAGTAGGCCGAGGGTTCGATCCCCTCCAGTGGCTTTGTTTTTGAAACTCACATTGTTTTATTCTTCTTGCGAACTTACCATGGTGTATTATCACCACACATCGTGAACACCAAGACGCCTGATATAACAGTTCACGAAGTTTGGTGAGGAAAAGAAAAAATCAGTGGACCTTATGGCGCCTGTAGGTGATCAACATGCCCATAAGGCCCAAATTAGTCAATGGAAAAGTAGTAAGATAAAAAGAACGAAAGAAATTGTTTTAAGCTCGCAGATTTCAAATCTACGGATGAGTTGCTCTCTCCTGCAGGCGTTCAGGAGGGCCATTGATAGTACAAACAAACATCGACATAAACACCAAATCTCTAAAACACTCTTGCTTTTCTTTTCTTTCTTCGCCTCAAATACAGGTAAAGCCCAGTAGTTATTATTGCCACCATCAGTCCAATTCCAAGAACATAGTACAACAGATAGGATTTTACATGCATAAAAAACACGCGCTGGCTTATGTGGTTTCCTGCAATATCCTTTGCTTCATTTCTAAGGATAATCTTGTAAGTTGCTCCTTCTTCCAGTTTGCCATCTGGGACAAAAACCAAGGTTCTATTGTCAAGCCAGTAAAATTTACCAGCAACATATGGCTGAATCACGAAACTTTTTTCCACCGAGTCCTTGTCCATGTCCTCTTTAAACCTTATTTCTATCCATGTGCTTGGCTCAGCAACTTCTGGTGAGAAACATTCAACCTCGGGGCTCAGTGCATCTATTCCAAACCAATTAGAATACTTTATCGCTGAGTTATTGGCTGCATCCCAAACCTCTAGGCGAAGAACGCAATTATTAGAATTAACTGCTGGCACTACCCATGGAAGTTCTGTTGTTGTGATGTTCTCCGCTATTACCTCAAAATTTTCTCCATCCGAGGAAAACGAAAGTGTAGCTCTAACTGGCTCTGAAACATACCATTTAAGCAGTGTTCTTGCATTCCCTGCAAAAACTGGCTCAACAGTAAAATCGTAAATCGCAGGTGGGATTGTGTCCAGATAAATACTCCTTTTCGTGATGTTGATATTGCCTCCAATGTCAACCACTTTACAATAAATTGTGTGCCAACCCTCTCCATTCTCAATTACCCAAATTTTCTCTGAGATGAATTCCTCGGCTGCAGTCCAGTTAAATCCATCATTACTGAATGAAATCCCCTCAATTTTCATGTTATCCATTGCGTTTATTGAAATCAGGACTTGAGGACTATTTGTCGTTGTGGAGTTGTTATTAAGATAAATTTCAACAGATGGTTCGTGCCAGTCCAAAATCAGAGTGCAGTTTTGCACTGCTTCCTGGTTTTCTGCTGCATCTTTGCTGTAAAACAGAACCCACCAAATTCCTTCACTAAGATTAAAGGAGCCATTGTAAATTCCAGAAAAATGCAGCATCGGCACTCCTGTTGTGTTGTTGAATACCCAGAAGAATGTCTGGACAACACCTGAAATTGTGTCATTGGCAATGAGGGAGATTACGGCATCGGTATTGCTATGGTCACAGAATAGCTTAGTTGTTGGTGGTGTAGTATCCACTTTCACTTCAATTCTCTTTTCCATCTCCATGTTCCCGGCAGCATCCACTGCAAAAAATGCAATCTTATGGACGCCCTCTGTCTCAATTTTCAATTCCGCAACTGAACCATTCACAAATGTGTAGTTACTCTCGTTAAGAGAATAGTAAATTCCAAGAATGCCTGAATGTTTGTCCCAACCAGTTAGATTTAATGTGACTGGAAGCATAGAATACCATCCGTTATGGGCATCACACGAGGTAAATGGTGATGCAAGGTCTAGCTTTATATCTAAGATACTCCGCAACCCAAAATTACCGGCATTGTCCACACTGTAATATTCAATCGTGTAAACACCACTACTGTTAAACTTCAGGGGTGCTACATACTCCTGTTCAGGTGTCCAGATTGCCCCATCAAAAACTCTATACATTATCTTTGAAATCCCTGACATGTTGTCGCTGGCAGCAATCTTCACACTCACAATGGAAATGTACCATCCATTTTCTCCCTCAGTGCCATCCACACTTACGCATGCTTCAGGAGCAATAGTGTCCTTCAGGAAATACACAATCGCATTCTCCTTGTTCCCTGCAGCATCCTCTACCTCAATGAAAATTTGATTGGAACCCTCTTCCATCTCATTCCAACTTACTGCCCAGTTCTGGGTATATTCAGAAAAGGCCCCCTGAAAGAGCACATGCCAGTTCCCATTTGCCTTTCGCCATTTTGCAACGCTAAGGGGTGCGTTTCCATCAGCATAAAAGTCCACATCAATTACACTACCAGGGCTTGCGGAATACCAGCCATAAACATACTGGTTACAGACAATTTTTGGCACACCTGAATCCACTTCAAATGTGGCAATCTGGGAATACTGGCCCCAGTTCCCTGCATTGTCCTCTGCTTGCACACGCCAGTAGTATTTGCCATCAGAAAGCATGGGCGCATGGTAAATTGTGTCCGAATTCCCTGTTGAGCCAGCAATGTAGGTATCCACAGTAGATACCAAAAAGTTTTGGTCTGTTGAAATTTGAATGTGATACCAACCAGAGAGCCCTGAGATGTAATCCACTGCTCTCCATGAGAGCACGATGTTCTCAGAATTGAAGTATGCTGGAGGCATCGGAGATGTCTGGGTTATAATAGGACCTGTTGCATCCTGTGTGGAATTTACAATTGCAGAGTATGAACCAGTGTTACCGAGGGCATCACGGGCACGGACACGATAATAGTATGTATAACCATCACTGAGCCCTGTAAATGTGTAGGAAGTTGAGTAGATCCATCCAGAACTTGCCACCCACGAGAATGTAGGAGTGCTGGAACATTCTACATTGTAAGCGACACCTCCAGAAATTGCATCACTAACAGGATTCCATGATACAGTATTTGCGTAGCCCGGTGTATATCGAGGTTCTTGATAAAATGCAGGCGTGGGTGGTGGGCTCTTGTCAAGGTAAATTGTATCTGAACATGTTGCTGTTAGACTGCTCTTATCCCTCACCTGTGCATAAACTTGCTTTTGACCATCTCCACTGGTAAGCGTCCACGGCATGCTCTGGGCAATGGACTGCCAGTTACTCCATGTAATTCCATCGTTAGAGAAGCGTACCACATCAATACCAGAGGTTGCATCTGTAGCCGAAACCTGTAGCCAGACATTCTCTGTATTTGTAAAATCTGTGTTATTGTTTATTGTAAGGCTGCACATGGGCGGCACTGTGTCCAGCACGATTGTATCAGAGCAAATAAATGCATTGCCTGCGTTATCCAATAATTTCATATAAACATACTTTGTTCCATCGCCTGCATCAAGGGTCCAACCCTTCTGAGCCACTGGTGCTTCCCAGGCAGACCATACAACGCCATCGTTTGAGAAACACATCTTGCTCACGCCAGTACCAGCATCGGTGTAAGTAAGGGAGAGCGAAACTGCAATGGTGTTTGTGTATTGGGCACCAGAATTTATAGTTATAGTTCCAGATGGAGGTGTGGTATCAATGGTAAATTGGATGGCATCACTATAACCGCTCCACAAACCCTCAGAATCCCTTGTAGCCACACGCCAGTAAAATGTGCCATCAGGAATGCTCGTACTTGTCCATAACTGGGCAGAGGACTGTATAACCCCTGTGTCAAGAAAAACTGGATTAAAGCTGGGATTCTGACTCACCTGAATACGGAAAGCACTTTGAAAATCGTTGTCTAAGTCGTTGAACTGCCAGGTGAAGGTAAGTGTAGAATTCTGCTGGATCCCAGAAGGTGTTTTTGCCACTGGTTTGTCCGGGGGACGATTGAAGGATATAGAGAGAGCATCAAGCCATGGGGAGAAAATCCCATTTTCCGGCTGAAAGTAAACTCTTACTTTGATGTATCGCCCGCTCCCACTTACTGGCTGACCGTATCCATTTTCATAGAATGTGCTTGGCGTTCCATCCGGTCCAACAAAATTCCATGTGGCATTGTCATTGTTTAAAGCTACCTGACATTTAATGTTTCCATGTTCCTGCAGAGGTGGAGCCCACTTGAGATAAAAGTTCGTTGTTCCCTGTCTCAGTGTATCAACAGATTGTGTTGTAAATGTGCCTGTAGTGTAGGAAGGAAAGAACTGGTTCAGAGATTGCTCGCCCCCGTTAAAACCACCGAGGACAAGTACCTGGGACTGTGAGGAGGCGATGCCAGAGAATGCCACAGCAAAAATCTGGCTTGTGAGTGTGAGTTGTTGCCATGTGGTTGTGGATAGAGAAAATCTCCAGGTATCTGAGAAAATCGAAGCCCCATTTGTGCCACCAGCAACTATTAGATTACCTGATAAATAAGCCATGATATGTCCATATCTTGCCTGCGGTACTGAGGTAAGCAATGTCCAGCGATTCGCGGTATAGTTGTATTCATAAAAGTCAGAAAGAGAGCCCGTATTTCCCAGACCGCCGAAAAGATAGAGTTTGGCATTGGTTTCTGCATAGGCAGTTGCATGGAAGTACCTGATAGAGGGAGGAGTAAGTGGGTTTCTATTCACCCATGTTTTCGTTTGAGGGTTGAATTCCCAGAGGTCGTTCAAAAGCACAGTGGAATTGTTGCCACCAAACAGCAGGAGCTTGCCACTGCTTTGATGGTAGGTGAGGGTTGCACCATACCTCTGTGTCGGGGCTGGAGAAGTGGTAATTTTTGTCCAGATGTCTGCAGAGATGTTGTAAGCCCAGAAGTCATCAAACACCGTGGTCCCGTTTCTTCCACCAAACACATAAACCATTCCATCTGATGGAGAGTAGGCAATTGCCGAGAATGCCCGTGGTGGAGGAGCATTAACACCTGATTTCTTTGTCCATTCACCGTTCGTAAACACCCATGTATCGTTGAAAAAGGTGTTCCCGTTGTTTCCTCCAAAGGCAACGAAAACCTGAGCGGCGAATGCAAGAGCCGCACCTTGCCTTGCGGCTGGCTGAAGCGAAAAATTCACCTTTGCCCAGGCATCCACCAGTCCCATTTTAACACCTGCACTACTTCCACTACCAGAAATGCTCAGATTCACAAGGGTGCCCTGAGCAAAATCTGTATTAGTATCCCAGATAATTGTGGTCTCTCCACCTGCCATCTTGGAAGAAGGCAGCATAAGAAGGAGACACACAGCAATCATCCAAAGCCCTCGAATCATTCTCATGGTTTCACTGCAACAAGATAGACAATCGGGTTTATATGGGTTGCTGAAAGGTTTTTCCTCGTGTGAACAAAACAAATATCAACAAAAAAGGTTATCTACCCATTATATAATCGCCCTTGGGCATGCTTAAAATATGCATCGTGGGCACACCTCCAAAAGCAGAGCAATACTATCAGGTTTTTAAAGAGATGGCAGAGGTTGTAGCCATTGTTGAAAATGACTTTGATTATGCAAGAAAGTTTGTAGAGACCTATCATTTACCTGTTTATCCCACATACAGAGATGCTTTGCGAGAAGTGAACTTTGATGCTGCTCTAGTTTTGGTTCCACCAACGATTAGATACCGCGTGCTCCAGGAAATAATTTCAGATGGCCGACATGCACTGGTGGATGCCCCACTCACAGACAACCTTGAAACTGCAATAAGAATCTGCAATTTAGCAGAATACCAAGGTGTTCTGCTCTCAGTTGCTCATCTGAAACGATTCAACCCTGCAGTGTTGAAAGCGAAGGAACTCATCGATGCTGGAGAAACGGGCAGGTTGCTCTCCATTCATTCGACAATACTCACACCAGGTAGATTCCCTGATGCTCTAGATGCTTTTGCACCTGAGGAACTCGATGTATTCAGATTCATTGCTGGTGTAGATATAGGGAGAATCTCAGTCATTGTTGCCCAATACGGAAGGATTGCTACCGCTTCACTCCATTTCATTAATGATGTAGCTGGAGTTATGCACTTAGGCTGTCAAAGTGCTACATCTATTGAAGAACTTTTCATCAACTGTGAGGCAGCATCTCTCCTTGTGGATTACAAGAACCAAGATGTTTTTAAGGTCTTATCCGTTTCCTCAGATGTTGATAGAGAACTCGAGCTTCCAGATGAGCTAAAAAAGGAGAAGTACGAGATACAAAAGGAGAACCCTGTAAAGCTGATTGCTAGGAACTTTGTAGATGCATTGACAAAGGGCGTGCGTCCTCTAATAACTGGCTATGAATCTGTAAGAGCAATGGAAGCATATCTCGCAGCCAGACACGCTGCGAACACTGGCGCCCTTGTAAGATTGCGGTAACATGTGGGAAAAGGCATACAGAAGTGGGTTAAGATTTGGTGGCCTTGCAGATGTGAACTGGCTTCTTGCGTTCCTTCACCCGAAAATGCGCGTGCTTGAAATCGGATGCGGGAATGGAAAAACTTATCTGGCTCTGAGAAAACACGGAATTTTAGTTACTGGCATTGACATTTCACCAGAAGCACTGGAGCTTTTATCCCAGAATGCTATGATGCTCGGTATTGAACCAACTGTGGAACAAGGAGATGCAAGAAGACTGCAATTTCTAGATGGGAGTTTTGATGCTGTCATTGGAATTCATTTGCTTGATGCCATGGAAACTGAGACAGACATAATGGCTGTGGTTTCTGAGGTGTCCAGGGTTTTGAAGGAAAATGGCCTGTTTTTGTGTGAGGTATTCTGCGTGGAGGACTTCAGAAACGGAAGAGGAAAAAAAGTGTATGAAAATACCTATATGCGTGGAGGTGTGCTCACCACTTATTTTGAGGAAAAGAAGCTAATTGAGTTTCTCTCAGATTTATTTGAGGTGGAGATTTGGCATCACAGGATGCAGAGAAGCTATGGTCTAAGGTGTTCCCTCCGTGCTCGCTGTGTCAAAAAGAGCTAATCATGGACTGCAATTGATGTAGTGCACACAATCTCTGGCTTCTGGGGATGGAAAGCAGAGATCCGCACAATGTCGTTGTGCACATTCATTGGAAGAAGGGGAGTAACATTAAACTGGACTTTGCCATTTTCATCACTTATTTTGGTTTCGTCAATACTGGCGCCTTCAATGTGTACCCTTACTTCCTTCAATGGCCTGTTCTTGAAATCATAGCAGGTGACATTTATCAGATAATCCTTCCCAATTCGCATTTCCTTAACATCACATTCGATTCTTCCAAGCTCAATTCGGCTGTCGTATATCAGGTAAACTGCAGCACCACAGGCAATAAGGCCTATGGCCAGGAAAATTGCAAGCATGAATTTCGGAAGGAGTAATCTGGGCGGTGGACCTTTATATGGGGAGATTACATGATGGGGAGATGTGTATTTTCTCTGAAGTGGTCTTCTCTGCGGTCTTAATACCACTCCCCCGGGTGGCTCATACATGCATAACCATATGGATGTGTGGTATATCTACATTTGCTTTTTCAATCCCAGTACCTCACTAACTTCCCAAAGATTGTGTAATAGGCACAATGAGATTTTGATACCTCAGGAGTAAATCCGTCTTGCCAGTATGCAATTTTCCATGAGCGCACCGAAAGTTTTATTAATCCCTTTGATATT
>JAVZCK010000035.1 GCA_038874435.1 Thermoplasmata archaeon | reverse complement strand
TTATCCAAAGTTTATGTTGTGACCGTAGGGGAGCAGAACTTTGTGAATGAAGTGACAAAATCCACGAGAAAACTGCTTAATGAGCTGGAAATACATATTACTCAAAACTTGGGAAGTTAGTGATTCCTTGCTCCTGCAGGAGGATTAGGGATTCTCGTTGGTCTTGTAGGGCTCTACTTCCTCCACACCACTTTCGCAAGTAGAAATTACAGGTTTATCAGAAAAAGGTGTGGTGCAGGAACTCTCTGTGTTGGATTTGCACTCTACGTCTTTCTCTCATCCCTTTTGCATTACACCTATCAATCTCTCTTTGATAATTTCAGGATCTCTGTTTGCGTTGGTGCTGGCTCTTTTGTGATGGAAAGCACACCACAGATTCTTGTGCCTGTAGTTTTGGGTTGGATTTTTGTGGTATTCCTTCTTTTATCCATTTTTTACCTGTGGAGGCATCACAAAAATTGTAAAAGCAGCGTTCAGCCGTAAAAAAAATATATGTATTGTGTAATGGGGAGTAATTGGTGATTGCCCATGCTGCTGGAAAAGAGCTTGATCGGAAAGTTTGTCATGCTGTTCACAATTGTTCTGGCACTTGTTTCTCTCCAGCCAGAATGTTGCGCAGGGACACCTTATGAGTGCTGTGCATCGCAGTCACTTCAGCCACTGACCACAAACCACACAATAACGATTGATGCGAATCTCTCTGATTGGCATTCTGATGAAGTGCTTGGTGGAAATGACAATGCAATCTGGTATCTCACATGGGATGCAACCAATCTCTACATTGCTCTGAACCGCCAGGAGACATTCCATGGAAGCGATAGTGACTACGATGTTCTATGGCTGTACATGGATACAAGAAATGGAGGAACAGTGGAAAGTGTAGATTGGAATGGAAAGCACACCCTCCCGTTCCATGCGGACTGGTGCTTTATCCTTAGACCCTGGAACAAATACTGGAATCTGAGGGAATGGAATGGCACAGCGTGGGTGCCTGATAAACCGTACTTTGGGGTGGAACCTGCTCAGGACTGGGGAAATGGCATAGCTGAGTTTGAAATTCCATTTACGGATATTGACAACCCTGTTTCGATTAGTGTAGCCGTGTTTCTCACCAATGGTGCAGACAACTATCTCTTCGGCGCTAGCCCAGCAGGAAATCCATCTGGCTATTCTGTAGCTCTCAAGACATACTGGAATTACTACAATCTTTCCACAAATGTGAGTCCAAATTCGCCATGGCGTTCATCTGGACCATTACACATAAATGGAAACAATGAGTTTATTTACATTGCTCAGACAAACGGATGGCCAGGGAATGGAACTGCTGAGAATCCGTACATCGTAGAAGGGTATGAATTCAATGGGAATGGTGGTGGATATGCTCTCTGGATCGAGAATACAGACCTCTATTTCGTTCTGAAAAACTGCAAGCTCTGGAATGCAACATTTCAATATACGTACCCCTATGGCCCTGCTGTGATGCTATCCGCAGTTTCAAATGCCACAATTGAGCATAACATTTTGACCAAGAGTAAGTATGGAGTTAAATTCCAGGGTGGATGCAAAAACATCAGAATCTCTGAAAACACTGTCACTGAAACATATTTCGGAGTGTTCGGTGAAGACATTGATGCTTCCTACATCAAGGTATGGAGCAACATAGTTTCCGCAAACAACGAGGGTGTAGTATTCTATCATGCCCAGCAATCAGAAATACGGAATAACACAATTCTTTTAAACTCAATTGGCATCACACTCTCTGGTGGGCGGGCAATTCTCATAGCCGAAAACTTTGTGCATCACAACTATTACCATGGGATTTCAATCTCTGGCGCTTCCCATTTGAATGTTATACGCAGTAACATAATAGCCAATAACGGAAACTGTGGGATTACAATCTGGGGTGACTCAGATAGTAACACCATTGTTTACAACACAATTGCGGATAACAATGGCTATGGAGTATCCATCTCAGAGTCAAGCAGTGGAAATAAGGTATATGGCAACAACTTTTATCGCAACAATGGAGCTGGAAAAGGGACTAACGGAGCAAGCCAGGGTTATGATGATGTAGGCAATTCCTGGGATGATGGGACAAATGGAAACTACTGGAGCAACTGGGATGGCACAGGAGGTTATCCAATAGATGGAGGTGCAAACGCAGAAGACAGGTATCCATACACATCTCCAGTGGTTCCTGAAGACCAGAACTTCCTCTGGTGCCTATTAGCGACCGCAGGAGCATTACTACTGATATATCGACGACTATATTTATAAATCCCATCCGCTATACGCTACCATGGAATCTCTGATTGCTGTGCTGCTATTCATTATATTTAGCACTCCGCTTCTACTTGCAATCTACACTGCAAATGCCAGCAGGTTCCAAACTATTCTTCGTGCCGACAAAAATAAGCTAGAAAATAAAAGAGTGCCAACTGCAGGTGGAATTTTTTTGCTCCCTGCAATAATCTGTATTCTAGCTACCCTGATTGGAGATTTTGGTGTCGCACTGGCACTTGCGGTACTCGTTGCAGGTGCTATTGGACTTGCAGATGACCTGAAAGGCAGTGGCATCTGGCTAAAGGTGCCTCTGATGATGCTGCCCTCTCTTCCTCTCATAATATTCTGGGTTGCGGGCGAATACAAAATTGAGGTTCCATGGTTTTTATCTCTGTTTCCTCTTATTCTCCTCCTCCCCTTCATTACTTCATTTTTTTCAAATGCATTTAACATAATTTCTGGTTACGATGGTTTGAGTATGGGAATTGGCGTTATCCAGCTTGGAACACTAGGAGTTCTCGCATTTCTGGCAAATAACATGGCTCTATGCTCTGTTGCCTTACTCTCTCTCCTAGTTCTCGGAACGCTGCTCCTCTTCAACTGGTATCCTTCGATAGTTTTTCCTGGCAACTCCGGAACTTTTATAGTCGGCACCCTTATGCCCTTGCTCTTCATCTATGGAGGTTTCTGGCTTCCGTTGATGTTTCTCTACATTCCCCACATCTGCGAGTTCCTGTTCAAGTTGAGATTTGGGGGCAGAACCGATGTTTTCGGTAGTGTAGATGCGGAGGGGCTCATTACCTATTCTGGGAAACCGAAGAGCGTCATTCACCTTTTGCTGATAAAAGGCAGATGGAAGGAACTAGATGTGACTACCACATTCCTGGGACTTGAGGGAGTATTTGCCGTCATTGCGTTGGCCCTGGTGTTTATCTGAACGAGCAAAGGAGAAACTGGCAAAAATCTGTTTGGGTGCATACAAAAGGTATTAATAATTCTCACCTATAACATCATAGGCATCAAAGGAGCGAATGTAGGCATGAGTCCCCCTCTATTTGGCGGAGATCCTGAAAAGAAACTTCTGGATGAAATTCGTGAGATTGTGGAGACAGCGAAAAAATATCAGAGAGCTGGTAAGCCAGACCAGGCAGCAAATGAATTCAGGGCCGCTCTCAGAACTTACAATAAATATGTGGAGGAAGTGAAAAAATACAGAAAGGAGTATTCTAATCTGCTTACGGAAATCGGGAGAGGACTCTATGCACTGGATGAGGTGGAACGTGCGATAGAAGCGCTTGAGAAAGCTCTCCAACTAGATCCAAAAAATGTACATGCATGGCTATTCAAAGGCAGCATTCACTTTGCAAATCCTGGCACTGCCAACTATGCAGTCATTTGTTACTCAGAGGCTGTGAAACTTGACCCAAAAAATGTAACCGCATGGAGAAACCTGGGCGATGCATATCGCGTGCTGGGCAAAAACGAGGATGCAATACTTGCATATCGCAACTTAATAAAGGTAGAGCCAAATAATCTAGCCAATTATGATAGAATTCTTAAAATAAATCCAAATGACACTGTTGCTCTGGAAGGAAAGGCAGCAGTTTTTGCAAAACAGGGAAAGATAGATGAAGCGGTTGAGATTTACAAGCTCCTATTTGAGATGAATCCAAAGATGGAATACTATGATGCTGTCGTATTAATGAAGCCAGAAGAAGCTGAAAATCTGAAAAGGATTGCTGGCGCAAGGGAAGCCGGAACAGTTGAACAAAGTGTACAACCTGTGGAGCAAGTCCAGCCTCAAGAGCAATACGTAGAGGTTCAGCAACAGGCACCTCAAGAACCTGAAAATACGGGAGACGAACTGGACCTCATCCCTGTAAGAGAAGAGAAGGTGACGGCTTCTGCAGTGGAGGACCTGCCTACACTTGAGAAGGCACCTCCTAGACCTGAGGAACTATCAAAAGAGATTAAACCCATTGAGTTGAAAACCGTTAAGGTAGAATCTGTACCTCCGCAACCAAGTGCTCCACAGCCACTGCCTGCTCCAACAGAAATTCCTCAGGAACTTGCTCATATCTTGGAATCACCATATTCAAAAGATGCTCCCCCTCTTACTGAAATCAAACGGTTTGTTTCAGAAAATGTGGATGATAAGGAAAAAATTCTAATAATTCTTGATAAACTTCTGGAAGTGGAGAGATATTCTGACATGAACGAATTGATGGAAATAATTCTTCCAGTGCATACTACAGATGATGTTCTGTGGTACTACAACGGAATTGCACTTGCAAAATTAGGAAGAGTGAAAGAAGCATTGAACTCGTTTACTGTCTCTGCAAAGCTTAACCCAGAAGACCCAGATGTTTACCTTGCAATCGGGGCAATTTACTGTCAAATGCGAGACTACGAAAGGGGAACGCAAGCGCTAAATGAAGTGCTGAAGAAGAGACCTAAAGAAGGAGAGGCCTGGTATCTCAAGAGTGTGCTAGAGGCAATGAATGGAGATTACAACAAGGCGAAGGCATTCTTGAAGCAGGCAGTTGTGCTTAGCGAGGAATTCAAAGAGAGAGCGAAGTCCGAGAAGGTGTTTGAACCCATTAAGGAAGATCCTATGTTCCAATCGATTGTGGGGTGAACTGATATGGGTTTTCTTGATGACCTGATGGACAAGGAAAAGAAGGTGCTGAAAAAGGCAACTGAGATGTTCAAGGAAGTTAAATCCCAGGCACAGCGAATTCCTCAATCAGAATTAGTAAAAAAATATGTTGATATTTTCAAGTATGTGATGCAAAATACAAAATCATTTGAAAAATATGCAGAAAACTTTTCAAGTCTTTTAAATGATCTGGGATATGAACTTTATGTTCTAAATCAGTACGATGCGAGTGAGGCCTGTTTCGAACAGGCAATTCGTCTTAATCCGAAGAACGGAATGGCATGGTATCACAAAGCGCTTATTCTGACAGTCACTAGTAAGAATCTAGAAGAGGCACTGGTGGCCTATGACCGTGCCCTTGAAATCTATCCGAAAGACAAATCAATCTGGACAAGCAAAGGAGATGCCTATAGACTTCTCGGAAGAACAGACGAGGCTGTGCAATGCTATCTGAAAGTACAGGAACTCGACCCCCTCAATGTGTTTTATTTTGACAGAATTCTGAAGCTTTTGCCAGATAACAAAAAAATTTTACTTCAGAAGGGCATAACTCTTGCTAATCTGAAGAGGTATGAGGAAGCCATTGGGTGCTTTGATAGAATCATCGAGCTTGATTTCAATGATTGTGAGGCATGGTATCAGAAGGCGAATGTGCTAGTGGCAATGGGAAAGGACAATGATGCACTCGCAATGCTTGAAAACGCAATCAAGATAAAGCCAACGAAAGAATTTCTCACTGTCAAGGCAAACATTCTGAAGAAACTTGGGAGAATCGGAGAAGCCCTAGATGAGTATAACAAGGTTCTAGAGATGGACAGAACAGACCGGACAGCACTCTGTATGAAAGGAGACATTTTACTTACACTAGGACGGATTGAAGAGGCACTGGAAGTTTACGAAGTCCTCACTACTGCATACCCAGATGAATCTGAGTGGTGGTTGCACAAAAAGAATATTGCTAAACAGTTGGGAAAGCATGAGATTGTCATCAGCAGTGCAAGCGAAATTCTCAGATTAATTCCAAATAATATCCAGGCAATGCTTGATAGGGGCTTTGCTTACTTAAATCTCGGAAAAACAGAAGAGGCACTGAACTCCTATGCGATGGCGCTTGAAATCGACCCTACAAATCTCGAGATTTTGCAAACTTTGCGTGGTCTTGCAAGAACTCTACAGAAACATGAATTACTCGTGGATTACTGCAATAGGTTTCTGACAATTCTTCCAGAAGATAGAGAAGCGCTGCTTGAAAAGGCCTCTGCTCTGGATGCAATGAAAAAGAATGAGGAGGCACTTAGATCTTACCAGGAATATCTGAAGATCGTTCCCAACGACCTAAGTGTACAGCGTAGGATAAAGGAAATTTTAAAGGAATTAGGGAGATTCTCCGAGGTTTATTCTATATCTAAACAAATTTTGCAGTCGGACCCAACAGAACTCGAAACTCTTATGGACCTCGGCCTTTCTGCAGAACAACTTGCTGCAACTGTTCAAAACTATGAGAGAGAAAGATACCTCAAGGATGCTTTGGTTGCTTTCGAAAAAGTGCTTGAAATGCGACCAGATTATACAGAAGCTGCAATCGCTAGAACTCGCGTGCTTATTCTCACTGGCGATTTCGACAAAGCACTTGAACTTACCAAGAAAGCAGTAGCTGCCACTCCAGATAACCCAAATGCTTGGTACATGAAAGGCAGGGCCGAACTGGAAATGCAGATGTTCGAAGAAGCAGCAAAAAGTTTTAGTGAAGCGATTAAACTTAACCCAGAGAAAAAAGAGTACTTCATGGGTAAAGGACTCGCACTTATGCAGATAGGAAGATTTGAGGAAGCACTTTCCAACTTTGAAAAAGCAAGAAATATCGACCAGAGTGACCCAGAAATTCTCTATCAGATGGGAGAAGTGATGACGAAACTCGGAAGGACCAATGAGGCAGTTGAGTATTATACTCTAGCTTCGGCTCTAAGACCTGATGATGTACGCATCCTACTTCGTAAGGGGCAATCTCAGATTAAGGTTGGCCGATTAGAAGAAGGGTTGGTCTCGCTTATGGGAGCAATGAACCGTGCGCCACAGGATGTTGAACTTCTGCGTCAGATAAAAGATGTTCTTCTTACTCTAAAACGCACTGAAGATGTTATAGAGTATTGTAACAAGATTCTCGAGCTTGCACCAGACGATATCGAAACATTAAAAGATAAGATAGAATGCCTAATTTCCATCGGAAAGTACGATGAAGCAAACAGGGAGATAGAAAGTGGGCTCGGAAGATTCATTGACGAGCTAGCACTCCTCGATCTAAAAAAACAACTCCATGTGCTTAGAAACGAAAAGGAAGAAGCACTTAGAGTGTGCAATAGAATTCTCATGAGAAATCCTCAAAATAGAGGTTGCTGGCTAGACAAAGCAAGATTGCTGTGGGATTTCGGTAGATTGGAGGAGGCACTGGCTGCGGTAAGGGAAGCAATTGCTCTTGAGCCAAACGAGATTGCACCATACTTTGATGCTGCAAAAATTCTGTTGGAGATGGATAAGCCATCTGATGCAATCAACTACTACGATGGCGTGTTGAAAATTGATGGTGAGAATACAAAAGCATGGGAATACAAGGGAGATGCCCTCATAAAACTCGGGAAAAAGGAAGAGGCACTTCTGTGTTACGAGCAAGCCGTAAAAGTTGCAGATAATGCTGATGCCTTTTTGAAACTCGGAAAAGCGCTTCAGGATGATGGTAAGGTGGAGGAGGCAATCGAAAAGTTCAGAAGTGCGATTGCCATAATGCCAGATAATATAGAGGCCTGGAAAGCCCTTGGCAATCTCTACATGCTTCGTGATGATTTTGCAGCTGCAAAAGATGCTTTTGAAAAAGTGGTAAGGACCGGTAAAGCGGACTGGGAGACATGGTATTTGATGGGTCGGGCAAACTTCAGAACAGGTCTTGTTAACGAAGCAATCGAATATTATGAGAAGGCACTCCAGATAGAGAGTCGAGCTCCTGTAGTTTATATGGCTCTCGCTGAAATCTATGCCTCACGAGAGAAACTTCCTGAGGCAGTTGACTGCTACGCAAAGGTCCTTCAGCTTAACCCAGATTATAAGGAGGCATTGCAGAACCGTGCATTACTCCTGGAAAAACTTGGGAGATACAACGAGGCAATCTCAGATTATGACCGCTTAATTGGGCTTGAGCCAGAAAACAAGTATGTGTGGAATGCAAAAGGGCTTTGTTTGATAAAGATGGAAAGGTACGAGGATGCACTCAGATGCTTTGAAAGAGCCCTTGAAATCGACAGAGAATTTGCACCTGCATTTGAAGGTAGAAAGACCGCACAGATAAGGATGATAGAGAAAAATATTGAAAGTTACGCTAGAAAAGTGCTGGAATATGAATACCAAGTGAAACGACGTCTCACAAAAAAGGATATGTTTGTGGAGTGCAAAATTCCGTTCAACATGCTTGACCATGTTGCCACTTACCTTTCATCATTTGAGCATGTCGAGCTCTCAACCTTATCAAAAGGAGAAATTGAGACACTGGATAAAGAGACAACTGAGATTCTCAGAGTGTGCATTGAAAGAAATCCTGATGGAATTGCAAGAAATGGAATAATGCTCTCTGACATTGTCATGAACCACCCAAACATTTCAGTCCAGAAGGCGAAAAAGATTATGGGATTCATCATGGCAGTAGAGGAAATGGATGCGTCCAAATATGAGTTCGCTCCTGAAATTGAGGCACTTGCAAGGGAAGCAATGAGGATTCCACCAGAAAAAAGAACGTTGTTCAATCTTGCAAAAGAGTTGAATACTGGTATTTTCAAAGCAAAGATTCTTCTACACCATCTCAAATCATTCAGTGATGGAAAGGTAAGCACCCCTATTGTAGAAGTAAATGAGATTGTCGATAAAACTCCTTCTGCCGATGCTAACTCAGAATTTCTCCCATCTGGAAGAAAGGGCACAGAACGTTGTATGATTTGCAATGGCCTGGCAGACATTCTACATGATTGTGGCGCTCCAGTATGTATTCTATGTGCAAAAACATACGGAACTTGCCCGAAATGTGGGCGGCAAATAGTGCTGCCAAGAACTGAAGTAGCAAAACATAAAGAAAGCGAAAAACAGGAAAAGAAGGAGAGCGAAGTGGTCGCAAAAAGAGAAGATGCGAAAGAGAAGGAAGCCCGAGAGGTATTGCCACCGCCAACTCCCAAGCCGTCCCAAGATAGGGATATTGGACAACTGTGAGACAACCGTAAGAAACAACCGTGGAAATCTTTATATTTTAGAAGTATCTATACCCAAACGGTGAGCAAATGGCAATCGGCTTCGTATTAATAAGCACGGCACCGGCAAAGGAACACGACGTGTACAACGAGTTACTGAAAGTGAAAGAGATAGTGGAACTGCACCCTCTATTCGGGGAATATGACCTGATTGCAAAGGTAGAGGCAGAGGACTTCAATGTTCTCGGTCAGGTAGTTGTGGACAAAATTAGGTCTATTCCTGGCGTAATTGACACTAAGACCTTGACTGGAATAAAGTTCTGAGAACGCTGGTGAAAGAATGAACATGGGCTGGCTGGAATACCTAACAGTGTTTCTGCTGACAATGGGACTTTTCATGCTGCTTGCTGGGATTTTCACAGCCTATTTCGGGACTGGCAGAAGCAGGCTGATCGGAGCAATTCTTCTGGTTGTCGGTCTTGTGGTCGGGATTCTTGGGGGCTTCTACTACTACAGAATGAATCCAGGGCATCTTCTGGAACTCATAAAGAGTGCGCTTCTCATGCTCCTCTCCGCAATAGGCGGTGCAGTCGTCGCTGTTGTGGTGTTTCTAGCAGCAATAATGAAGGCCTAAAAGAGCTTGCATGAACTTTTTTTTGCTATATTTTTTTCAATATTTTTATATTCTTGGGTTTTTGAGATGGGGTGGAGTATGGTAGATGTATGTGTAATTGCAGGGAGCATTTCTGATTTGGAAGTGATAAAAAAATGTGTCTCGATGCTTAAGAACCTGGAAATTTCTTATGAGGTCCACATTGCCTCTGCACACAAATCACCAGAGCTTGTGGAAGAATTTGTTAGAAATTCTGATGCGAAGGTGTTCATAGCGATTGCTGGTCTTTCAGCAGCACTCCCAGGTGTTGTGGCAGCAAAAACCCTCAAACCCGTGATTGGGGTGCCCTGTAGCGGAAAAGTTTCACTAGATGCAATTCTATCTGTAGTCCAGATGCCCCCGGGAATGCCAGTGGCATGCGTATCACTAGATGGAGGCGTGAATGCTGCACTTCTTGCTGCAAGAATCCTTGCATTGCAGGATGAGAAAGTCGCAGAAAAATTGAAAGAGCATCGCAACAATACCATTGAGGAAATGAAAAAACAAGATAAAAAGATTGAAGAAGAGTTAAATCATTGATTCTATGTCCACTGGACTTTCTACTGGCTTGAGCGGTTCTGTTGTCAGCGTGTATCTTACATTTGTGCCACGCAGGGCCCTGTGAAGTCGCTCAGTGATTTCCAGGAACTCACCATCGTTGTGATAGTCAATCATAAAGTCGTGATGGCCCTGAACAATCTGAAAGCCCAAACTTGTCATTATTCTGATTATCTCTGCTGGTGATGCTCCTTCGCTCGAAAATTCAAATCGGACATAGGTTCTTCTGGTTTCCGTGCCTTTAACATATATTTTGATCATGTGCCTCACTTACTCTGCTATACCCACGCTGGTATATTAATATAACGGTGGGGCCATGACTTCGGAAAGTTCATAGAAAGTTTGAATAGAAAAAAATCCATCCCCGCTCTAAAATCAACCAGAGGGGATGGAATGTCAACACAACAAGTCCATATATCGTCCGAACTAAAAAAATATATC
>JAVZCK010000034.1 GCA_038874435.1 Thermoplasmata archaeon | reverse complement strand
GGTGTTATAGGTATTCGTTTCATGAGATATCTATAAGATATCTTAAATATTTAACACTTTCGGTGCATCGGTGGAATTTTGAATGACCCGTTTGAAAATTTATAAGAAAAATGTATCAGGAGCTTTGAATACTGGCATCAATTTTTAAATTTTAGCCAGTATCTTTCGGAGATACTGGATTTGGAGTGCCAGCACTTCAATTTTTAAAACACTCCATAATTTAATTTTCTATCCAAGAGAAGAACTTTTTTAAACCCCTTTTCTATTGTGGAAAAATGTGGTAATCATGGAACCGAATGTAGAAAAAGAAATCGCTGCTGGCAACCGCCTGCTTCAGGAAGGCGACCTCAAAGGTGCGCTGTCGAGATTTAACAAAGCCGCTAAACTGGACCCAAACTGTGCTGAGGCCTACTTCGGAATTGCGGAAGCAAGTGTGGGAATCCCAAAGGTGAGTATAGAACAAATTCTGAATGCATACAAGAAGGCAATCGAACTTGATGGTAAAAATCCGTATTATTATTCTGCATATGGCTCTTTTTGCATAGAAAATGGGCTATATAATGAAGCGGAAAATGCATACAATCAGGCAGCACAACTTGACCCAGAAAATGCCATATACTATCTCTCTGAGCTTAGCGTGGAATTCTACAGAAATGCCGTCTCTAAGTTGGACGAAGAAGCGAGCAATCAAGAGTATGAGAGTATCTTAAAAAAGGCACTAGAATACTATCTGAAGGCCCTCAACATCACTAGAGAAGACGCAGTGCGACTACTAACTAAATGATTTCCATGCTCCAGATATCTGGTGAAGAAGAAATTGATTACGGAATGCTCTGCATATACATCATTGTAATGTTCGTGGTGGTTCTCGTTCTATATATTGTTCTCTACCTCTATACCCGCTTCGGAAAAAAGGAGGCAAGAAAACACTACTGCACCTATTGTGGACGACTAACCGCTGTTGAGAGTAAATGTTGTCATGCGGATATAGAAGAACTATTATTCAAGAAAGTGTGCTCAAAATGCAAAAAAGATGCTGTTGTTGTATGCAAAAGATGTAAAAAAATAATTTTAGATTAAATTGTTTTTTAATGTAAAAATAGTTGTTATTAGATTTTCCCTGCTAGATGACATTCAACAAAGTGGTCCTTTTCAACCTCAATCATCTGTGGCTCCTGCTGGAAGCAAATATCCTTTGCATAGAGACATCTGGGGTTGAATCTACAACCTTTGGGTAGGTCTATTGGGCTTGGCAGTTCGCCTTTAATCTCGGCACGTCCGTGTTTGTGGGTTGGATCAGGAACAGGTACTGCAGAGAGTAAGGCACGGGTGTACGGATGCTGAGCATTTGAAATCACGTACTCTGTAGGCCCAATCTCAACTATTCTTCCGAGATACATCACTGCAATTCTATCGGACATGTATCTTGCCACTGAAACATCATGTGTAACGAATAGATATGGGATCTGGTACTTTGCCCTGAGGTCGAGCATTAGGTTCATAATACCTGCTCTAATTGATACATCTAACATAGACACTGGCTCATCCGCCACTATGAAGTCAGGTCGAAGCACAAGTGCTCTGGCAATCGCTACCCTCTGTCTTTGTCCACCACTCAGTTCATGTGGGTATCTGTAGAGATACTCCGTGGCGGGTTTTAACTCAGCTGCTTCCAACGCTCTGCACACAAGCTCTTCCCTTTCGTCCATCGAGCTTCCAATCTTATGTACAATAAGGGGCTCAGAGACACTCCCGAGCACAGTAAACCTAGGATTGAGTGATTCATATGGGTCCTGGAACACCATCTGGACCCTTCTTCGGAATTCCTTCAGTTCCTTTCCCTTAATCTTGGCGATGTCTTTACCGTGGTGAAGAATTGTGCCATCTGTTGGGGTCTCAAGCCGCACAAGCAAGCGACCAGTAGTAGATTTACCACATCCAGATTCACCGACAAGCCCTAGAATCTCGCCTTTTCTGATTTCAAATGAAATGCCATCAACAGCATGGACCACTTTCTTGGGTCCAAACATGCCAGTAATTCCCATTTTCACAGGAAAATGTTTTACAAGCTTATCGACTTTCACTACTACCTCTGAGGAAGTGGGCTGGAAACCTTCCATTGGCATTGGCTGTGCCATGCTCACATTCTCACCTCCTCTGCAGAAATTCTTGCATTGTACACTTCATATGCAAAGTGACACGCAGTCCAGTGGTTTTTCTCCACCTCTACAAATTCAGGTTCTTTATCTTTGCAAATGTCTTTTACATACTTACACCTGGGATGGAACCTACAACCAGTTGGGGGATTCGCAAGATCTGGGGGCGAACCGGGTATTGCATCTAACCGGCGTTTCTTTCCTTTGATACTTGGGAACGCGCCCAAAAGTCCGATAGAATATGGATGCGAAGTTCGATGGAAGATTGCAACAATATCCCCATACTCAACAATCTTACCCGCATACATTATTGCAATCTTGTCCGCAACCTCTGCCACCACTGAGATATCGTGGGTAATTATGATCATTGAAATCTGAAATTTCCTCTGAAGATCTTTGATTTCCTTCAAAATTCTGTCTTGCATAATCACATCCAATGCAGTGGTTGGCTCATCTGCAATTATGAGCTTTGGATTGCATGCAAGTGCCATTGCAATCATTGCTCTCTGCCGCATACCTCCACTGAATTCGTGCGGATAACCAGTGATTCGTCTAGGATCCAAGCCAACAAGCTGGAAAAGTTCAATCGTGCGCTGTCTCGCCTGCTCCTTGGTCATCTTCTCATGTACTCTCAAAGCTTCCATGATTTGGTCACCAACTTTATACACTGGGTTGAATGCATTCATCGCACTTTGAAATATCACAGAGATCTGTTTCCACCTTATCGCTTGCATCTTCTCTTCCTGCGTCTTTTCGAATCTCGCTCTCTTTGAATCAGCGAGGAGGCCTTTGCCAAAGTCTGGCACGGGTTCAGAGATTCTTTGACCATCAAAATATATCTCGCCGCCGGCAATGTACCCATTATTCGCAAGCAGCCGAGTTATCGCAAAAGCTGTGGTTGTTTTTCCACAACCAGATTCGCCCACAAGTCCTAGTGTTTCACCTGGCTCAAGCGTAAATGAAACACCATCTACTGCTTTCACCGTGCCCTTTCTTATTTTGAAATACACTTTTAAATCCCTTACTTCCAACAACGGCATATTCATCTACTCCTTAACCTTGGATTAATTATTTGTTCCACAGCTCTACCCACGAGATAGAATCCCATGGAGATCATTGTGATGCACAATCCTGCAGGGATTGTCATCCACCAGTTACCAACCGCATTAGAGTACTGTGCGTCGTGGAGAATTATCCCCCAACTCACAGAGTTGGGATCTCCTAATCCAATAAAGCTCAGGGCGGCCTCTGTGAGGATTGCGCCAGAGACTGAGAAAGTCATATAGAGGACTGCTAGTGGAACCACATTTGGGAATAAGTGCTTAAACATAATTCTGAAGTTGCTTGCGCCAGTTACTCTTGCAGCATCTATAAAAGGCCTCTCTTTAAGAGAAAGAATCATTGAACGTATTACCCTTGCAATTCCAGGCCAGCCGATAAGAACAAGCACATATATGATGTTCATAATGCTAGAACCTAGAACCGCTGCAAGAATAATCACGAGTGGAAGGAAAGGAATCACTAGGAACACATCAGTAATCCTCATCAGAACGAGGTCTATGCTACCACCATAATATCCACTAACTAGCCCTATCACTGTACCTAACAACATTGAAAGCACTGCAGCAGTAATCCCAATGAAAAGTGCTATTTGAGAACCCCAAACAATTCTGCTGAGTATATCTCTTCCCTGTGTGTCCGTACCTAGCCAGTATGTATTGCCTGAGGGGTAGGTTCCTGGAGGTAACGGAGTTCTTATCTTCTCAGCTATGAGAATAATACCATTTGTGTTTCTATCACAGAGAAGGACTACTTCTCCAGTTTCAGTTTTATTTTCAAAAGCATTAGTACTTGGATTGTACACTGTCACATTGAATTGAATCACCTGGCCAGTTGGGAATGGTGGGGAAATATTCTTACCAGTTTCATATGTGTATCTTACAACCCCAGATTCTGTTTTTACATAATTCAACACCCACATTATCCGAATTCCTGCTTTCTCCGTTACTAAAAACACTTTATCTGTAGCCTTGCTGAAGAACGGAGGCGAAATCACTTTACCACCTAAATCCAGATTGTAACTTTCCTTAAGATTCTTTTCAGTGCGATTGTAGGCAAATGCCCATACTTTTCCATTTTCTGAGGCAACATAGATCTGACATTCCTCTTCATAATTGGTAGAAATTCCTACGACTGGTTCTCCGGAACTTCCAATGCTATACTTAAGAGGATTAGCTATTGCCTGTGGATTCAAACGGAAGAGATAAAGCATTCCATCATTACTACCTACAAAAACAGGCGTTTCGGAATTTAAACTGGCAAGGTCCTTATAATACTTTGAAGTTACTGGTGAGCTTTTCTGGCTAGGGTTGAATGAGTAATTACCAAATGAGGTCATTGTCCATGGATAACCTGTGGAATTGTACTGGAGGAACGTAATTCCTTTGTCGTGCGCCACTACCAGCACCCTCTGGCCATGGAGTTGAAGGGGCTCTCCATAGACCGTAACATTGCCAGCTATTTGGAACTCACTTCCGGCTAGGAAACCTCTCTGAATTGTTATCTGCAGTTGGCTCAACAATGTTCCTGGCTGAGTAATTCGAAGCTGTAGCGCATAAACCTTGCCCTTCTCAGAGATAACGAAAAATGGCCAGTAATCACCAGTTCTTATAATTTTTGCCGGGAAGGTAACACCTGCTATATTATCAAAATATGCCCCTGACGGAAATTCCACCATTTTTATGTCTTTAGATGGGACATTATACTGATAGTCGTCAACAAAAATATACAATTTTCCACCCGAAGGAGTATTTGCACATACAAATATAGTGATATTGGTCGGTGAACTCATTCCCCCAGCGACTAGATAAAAGTAGGTAAAATTCTGAACAGGGGTGCCATCAAACTCTCTTGTCCACACTACAGTATTATCTCTTAAGCTGATCCCTGAGATCTTACCCTTCGTTCCTTCCGTGGTGAGAATGTAGGCTTTATAAATTTTTTCACCCACTGGTGGTACAGTTGCGGGTCCTCCAACAAGTGTACCCGTGAAGGAATCCGCGGTCGCATTTGATTCCACACCCGTCAAGATATCTGAATAAGGCGCCGTCCAGTGCATGGGGTCTTTGAGACCCATAACTGGTGCTAAAATCGCGATAATCACGAAGAAGAAAATAATTCCAAGACCCACTAGACCTGTAATGCTTTCACTGAACATTTTCCAGCTGCTCTTGAGCACTTTAGTAATATCTCTAATTTTTTCCTTAGTTCTTCTTGATACCATTTTTTCACCTCACAGTCGCACCCTAGGATCTAAGTACGCGTACAGAATGTCTGCCATCACATTCCCCACAATTGTTAGGATTGCAAGGATGTAGAAAACACCCTGTGCCACAGGATAGTTGTATGTCAAGGTTGCTTCGACAAGCCAATATCCCATCCCTGGCCATGAAAACACTGTCTCTGTAAGAACACCACCACTTACAATCCCACCTATGCTTAATGCGAGAGCTGTAACCACTGGCAACATTGCATTTCTCGCGGCATGCTTATACAATATTGTTCTTTCCTTCAACCCTTTTCCCTTCGCTGTCAGGATGTAATCCTCACCCATCACTTCTAACATTGAGTTCCTCATCAGTAACACATCTCCTGCGAGATGGGTCACAGTCAGTGTGAGAAGCGGGAGAGAGAGATGCCATACTATATCTTTGAAATATTCAAATCCTTCCAACGGTTTGTCCGTAGTAGGTGACTGAAGTCCACCTGGTGGGAACCAGCCCGCCTGATTCGATAATACCCATATCAATATCATACCAAACCAGAACAGAGGCATGGAGTAAAAGAACAAACTTACAATAATCACTGATAGTTCCATTCTACTTCCCCTTCTCCATGCCAAAAGCGCACCTAGGAAAATTCCGAGAGCGTATGCAATCACAGTTGCACTTCCGAATAGTAGAACTGTAGGCCCTATCCTTATTGAAATGCCTTCGGTGACTGGCCTTTGAGTTGTGAAATCATTTCCAAAGTTGAAGACAAGCATGTCCTGCATGTACCTAGCAAGTTGTGTAAAGAAATCTGTTCGTATGTATGAAGTCACTTTGATTTCAATCTGAATATCGCCATCTTTGTTCAAAGTGAGTAGTTTAATTACCACAAGATTCTTATCATTACCCCTTGCCTGTAACGCTGGCTTAGGTGGTGTCTTTAGGATTAACTCGGCCCTGTAAAGAGGATACTCTTCATCATTGATTATTATTATATTTTCCGCTGTCTTGTTGTTAACTGTGCTGTTTATAACTATTACATTTGTGAATGTACAGTTGTCAACGAAAGAATCAAATATTTTTGAGTTAGAAATATTTGAGTTTTTTATAACATCTTTTCCTACTAACATGGAATTGAGAACAACAGAGCTACTGTCCTTTTCTGGTGACCCCCATGGTGCCGTCCATGTATCCCTACCGGTTATGTTGACATTATAATACCACACTTCGTTTATAATGGTAGATTTATTTATAATTTCATCTGTGCTACCAACAATTATGCTATTCTTGACTGATGAAGTCCCCATGAAAATTTTTGAGTCTGAGATAATAGAATCTTCGATATTGAGCCCTCCAGGGTTTACTACGATATCAGAGTTTTTAATTGTGTTATTCTGTGCCTGCAATTTTAACTGGTCTGAAAATGTTACTGTACCAATTATCACATTTCCGTTTGTTGCTGCTTTCGCAAGCCATGGGGTTTTATTTCCCACTTCAATAGCAGTCTCTTTCGGTTCAATCACACCATCCTTTGCAACGAGTCCATCCAGGAAAACTCCTGCAGAAACCATCAAGCCAGGTGTCTGCGGTTTGATTTTGATTTCAAGAATGAACCATTCTTCCTGCGGGTTGCTCACAGTATACCTAAGTTCGTTTGTGGAATTCACAAAATTCTCTGGTGTAAGCGCCGTAAAGATAGTAGTACCCGGGTCCTTAGTAAGATGTACTGTTTTGTCTTCTACCGTATAATCCTTTCTATCTTCCAAACCATACTGAACCGCCTGGATATGTTTTCTTTCAGGTGAGGCCTTTGGGTCTAGTGCAAGTTTGGTTGGGTCACCTGGCATCACTCTAAAAATTGTAAAGAGCAATACCAGCACAATCAACAGCGTCACTATGGAGTAGACCGTTCTTTTTATTATAAAGTCTTTTAGTCCCATATTCATCCTCACTCTCCACAAATAAATAGTGCTATATATTGTTTACCATTGCCAATTTTTCGAGCTAAACACATTCTGGTACATATAGTTATTCTTTAGAAAAATCCATATATCATAATGTTTTGGGGTATCCTGGTGATTAAATATGGGACACGGATATGGCTATGGTAAGGTCATAATCTTCGGAGAGCATTTCGTAGTGCATGGACTTCCTTCCATCGTGTGCGCTATTGGAATGAAAACAACAGCAACTGTCTCTATTTTGAAGAAAAAAGATTTTTCTGGTTTCGAAATAGAAGATTTGAGGCCAGAAACACCTGGCTACAAAAAAGAGAAAGAAGCACAAATGTACAAGTCAATTTCGCTCATGTGTGACTACTGCGGAATAGACCTTACAAAAACTCCTCTCAAAATCACCTTTGCTGGTGACCTCGTAGCTGCGTCTGGGATTGGTGCAAGTGCTGCTGCCTGCACTGCTTTTGCTAGGGCTGTAAATGAAGAGTTCAAACTGGGATTCAACGACGAAAAAATAAATGAAGTCGCATATCAGGGTGAAAAGGGTTACCATGGTACACCTTCTGGTGTAGACAACACCGCATCAACATTCGGTGGCTGTCTTGCGTTTCTGAAAGGACCTCCACCTAAATTCGAGCGAATCAAAATGCCTTCGCGGATTGAAATCGTGATGGGAAATACTGGTTTGACTGCAAACACTCAAAAAGTGGTTGAGGAAGTCAAAACGTTTATGAAAAGAGAGCCGGAGAAAACTAAAGAGATTTTCGTGGAAGCGGAAGGGTTGATCAGTGCTGGAAGAAAGGCACTTGAGACAGGTGATTACAGAAAGGTTGGAGACCTTATGAACCGCAATCATGAACTTCTTCAGCAACTTGGGGTTTCCTCTAAAGAACTTGATCTGCTAGTAAATCTCGCTAGAGAAAATGGAGCATGGGGTGCAAAGCTCACAGGAACTGGTAGAGGTGGATACATGGTAGCATTGACTCCAGGGGTCGAATGTCAAGAGAAAGTTGCAAAAGCAATAGAACGTGCTGGCTTTAATGTTCTCAAAACAACAATTGGAGTGTGAGAAGATGGAACTACGGGAGTTCATCGCAGAGCTTGAGAAACGAAAAATGGTCAAACATGTGAAACGAAAAGTAAGCACAAAATATGAAATTTCCACAATAATGAAAATGATGGAAGACCAAACTATCCTATTTGAAAATGTAGATAGTCACACAATACCTGTTGTGGCTAATCTGTGTCCCACAAGAAAGCATGTTGCAATTGGCTTAGGTATAAAGGAAGAAGAGATAATTCCCCACATGATCAAGGCCATCAACGAACCTATTGAGCCAGAAATAGAGAAAATAGAGTATAATGTTACAGAGTCCGACCTCACCAAAATTCCCATTCTTACATACTATCCGTTCGACGGTGGTCCCTACATTGCCTCTGGCATTGTGATTGCAAATGACAAGGAATATGGAATCAATGCCTCTTTTCACAGGGCGATGGTCATTGATAAAGATAAGCTTGTGTTTAGAATCCTAGAAAGAGATTTTGATGCTTACATTAAGCGAGGGCTGAAAGAGTTTGCATTCTGCATCGGAAATTCTATCCCCGTGCTTCTCGGCTCCGCAATCTCTGTGCCAATAAACATGAATGAACTAGCAATTGCGAATGCACTGGCGAAAACAATATGTACACAGATAGATGGGCATATTGTACCCAAGGCAGAAATAGTGATGCTCTGTGAATTCACAGGCGAGATGCATGATGAAGGTCCTTTCCTTGACCTTACAGAAACTCCCGACATTGTCAGGAAGCAAAGAGTGGCAAGAGTGAAGAAAATTTATGTTCTGGAAAATCCAATATATCATGCCCTGCTGCCTGGTGGGCTTGAGCATAAGGTGCTAATGGGCATGCCTAGAGAGCCCACAATTTACATCGAAGTAGGTAAGGTATGCGATGTGAAAGATGTTTATGTAACCCCTGGTGGTTGCTCATGGCTTCATGCAATCGTGAGCATAAGAAAGAAAAATGCAGATGATGGAAGAAAGGCAATCGAAGCAGCATTTAAAGGCCACCATTCAGTAAAGCATGTGTTTGTAGTTGATGAAGACATTGATATTCACAATCCACATGAAGTAGAGTGGGCTATGGCAACCAGGTTCCAGGGAAAAGAGGACATTATCATGAAAGAGGAAAAGGGCTCCTCATTAGACCCTTCTGCGGACCCTCAAACGAGGATGACAACCAAAATGGGTTTCGACCTTACAATACCATTTGGGCACCAAGGGAAGGGTTTCAAAAAGCCAGAACTACCAATGAAATTGAACTTGAAAGAGTACATTGATGACTGAACTCAAGTAGCTCTCCAGAGGTATAGGGTTATCGGGACAGGGTCGTTTATATTAGGTACTGTCAGATAGTTTATTGCCGTGGTTCTCTGTGGGGGCACCTTGGAAAGGCCAGCACTCATATCCGCAGCTGTAGCATCTGGAATTGTATCTGAAAGAAACAGAATTCTATTGGTTCCACTCACTGCTGCATATACAGCATAGTGATACTCTAGTTTTTTTGCAAGTTCAAACTTTTTTTCAATTGCGGCTCTAAGATTTGAACTGGGCATGTTCTGTGCATTTGCGTAGAAACCAAGATAGTATTCTATCGCCTTCTGCACTGATACATCGTAAATCCATAAAGTAGTTCCTGAAGAAGAGACATAATTCGTCTTGTTTATCGTGCTCATCAAAGTTGTAGTGAGCATATCCGAAGCATATTCGGTTTCATGCACAAATTGGGTTGACGGTGGATTCCTTATGTATTTCTCCGCAACCACATAAAGAGCTGCAGCTGCAACAGATAGAATGATAAAGAAGAGAAGGGTATCCACAAGAGCTGTCTGTGCCTTTCCATATCTTGATTTCTGTCTCATGTTCACCACATCTCCACTGTTAACCTCCCTACATGAAACACATCATGTTTATCCTTCAAAGTTACAGGTGCTGTCTCTACTGCATACACACTGGGTCTTGGTACAGGTACCTCTGTGCCGAAAGTCCATTTGGCAGTTGTATTTTCCAGGTCTTCTATCGTGATTTTAAATTTTCTTGTAGAATGAAAATCTTTTAACACCGTTTGATTCGTAAGATTCTTTATTTTGTCAATGTCAAAGACACCACTCACAGGATTCATGCTGTATGTACCATTGTACATTATTTTATCATAAGAGCGAACAACCCTAGAGAGAGAATAACATTCATCCTGAATGTTCTCCTGATTCACAGTGGAAAGATAAAGAGACACTACATGAACTACGCTTATAAGAAATACAGTAACCCCAGCGATGATTAGAATCATTGCAGGGATCTCCTCATAGAACCCTGCCACACCTTTATTTTTTCTATTCAATCTATATCTCATTAGGCATGGAATTACATGGGGGTTTTTTAATCTTTCTCCCCCTACAGTATCTCCGAACAAGTTGGAAAAGCCAGATACTCATTACTACCCTAAAAGCCATTAGAAAGGGAATTGATGTGGACATACTACAGGGAAATCTACTGATTTTTTCCCGGCCTACACCCCTATGGC
>JAVZCK010000033.1 GCA_038874435.1 Thermoplasmata archaeon | reverse complement strand
ATGGTTTGAGTGATGGCGAAGAAATTCTGATTACAAACACAGACCCCTGGAGTCCAGACAGTGATGCTGACGGCCTAAAAGACAGCGTAGAATACACCCTCGGCCTAAACCCACTGAGCAACGACACGGACACTGACCAATGGCTTGATGCACAGGAATTTCAATACTGGAAGAGCAAGGGCCTGAGCGACACAAAAGCAGCAGAATACTGCAAGACCCCAGATGTTGATGGTGATTCCATCACGGACTACCAGGAAGTTTTCGGCTACAATGTCAAAATCATCACCTAAAAGAGGATAGCGAATAGTTTATATTTGAGTGAAATATCTGCATACCTTGGTGTTAGTATGGATATGCAACCAGGTCAGATGGCATATGATAGGGCGATAACTGTATTCTCGCCAGATGGACGATTGTTTCAGGTAGAGTATGCAAGAGAGGCGGTGAAGCGCGGTTCCACAACCCTGGGAATTCTATTCAAGGATGGGGCAGTTTTGCTTGCAGACAAGCGCGTTTCTTCAAAGCTTGCAGTCCCCCATTCTATTGAAAAGATTTATGTGTTAGATGAGCACATTGGTTGTGCAACCTCAGGGCTTGTGGCTGATGCAAGAGTGCTTGTGGATTACGCAAGGGTAATTGCCCAGATTAATAAGGTAACCTACAACGAAAAAATCTCTGTTGAGATGCTGGTTAAGAGAATCTGTGATTACAAGCAAACCTACACCCAGTATGGTGGTGTAAGACCATTCGGCACTTCTCTGCTTGTTGCAGGCGTAGATGAGTTCGGGCCTCAGCTTTTTGAGACAGACCCAAGCGGTTCCCTCACTGGCTATAAAGCAGCATGCATAGGAGCAAACAAGGAGAAGGTGCTGGAATACTTTGAGGAGAATTACAAAGACGACCTTTCGATGGACGAGGCAATAGTTCTGGGATTGAAAGCACTGAGGGAAGTTTCAAAGGACATTCCGCTTTCAGTTGAGGTAGGTACTGTAACTAAGACAAAGCCATTTAGCAGGATACCTCAGGAAGAGGTGCAGAAGTATCTGGAGAAGGTGAAGTAAAAAATGGTGAAGTTAGAGGATTCAGTGGTAGCGCGACTTCAGATAGGTGAGAGCACATTTGAGGTGCTGGTTGACCCGAAAGCAGTTCAGTTAATACGCGATGGAAAGGAGATAAATCTGATGGATTACCTTGTAATCGATGAAATTTTCAAGGATGCAAGGAAGGGCGAAAGAGCATCAGAGGAACATCTGAAGAAAAATTTCGGCACTGAAGATGTGCTGGAAATTGCAAAGACAATAATTCTGAAAGGAGAGGTGCAGCTCACAACAGAACAGAGAAGGCAGATGCAGGAGGCAAAGCGGAAGCAAATTGTGGAAATTATCGCAAGGAATGCTGTAAACCCTCAGACAGGTACCCCTCATCCACCAGCAAGAATTGAATCTGCCATGAAGGAGGCGAAGGTGCACATTGACCCCTTCAAACCAGCGGATGCCCAGGTCCAAGATGTGCTAGCTGCCCTTCGACCTATCATCCCGATTAAGTTTGACACCGTAAGAATTGCAGTGAAGCTTTCTCCAACCGACTATCCCAGAGTTATAGGCGACATTAAAAACTTTGGAAAAATTACACAGGAAGAATGGCAATCAAATGGATACTGGATTGGCATTGTAGAGATGCCAGCAGGCATGCAAACCGACTTTTTTGATAAACTGAATCAGAAAACAAAAGGTGCAGCTGAAACCCGAATTCTCAAATCACAGCAGTAAACTGTTAAAGAGTGATACCATGATGGAAGAAAATAAACAGATGCAGAATGTTGCCACAAGAAAAATTGTGGTGCCAGGCGAGTTGTTGATGAAAGGACATATGAAGCCAGGAGTTGGCACATATGCAAGAGATGGGCAGATTTTTGCAGCCACTGTCGGAATTTTGAATGTGCATGGAAATTATGTGAATGTGATTCCACTCAGTGGAAAGTATATGCCAAGAGTGGGAGATGTGATTATTGGTAAGATTATAGATGTGGCTCCCACAAACTGGCTTGTTGACATAAACGCACCGTATCCTGCGCCACTGCACATAAGCGGAACACCCTGGCGGATTGAAATGGGCGAAACCCAGAAGTATCTTAATGTGGGAGACATGGTGCTCTGCGAGGTTGAGGCAGTGGACGAGACCAAGCGAGTGATGGTGACAATGGGAAAGCCAGGATGCAAAAAATTGCTGGGCGGTGAGATAATTGAAATCACACCCACCAAAGTGCCGAGAGTTATTGGAAAGGGTGGCTCGATGATAAATCTACTGAAAAACTATACCAAGTGCAGAATCTTTGTGGGCCAAAATGGAAGAATCTGGCTGGAAGGAAATGTGGAACAAATTGCACTTGCGATACTTGCAATAAAGAAGATTGAGGAAGAGTCCCACTTGCTTGGTCTAACGGATGCGATAAAAAATTTTCTGGAAGAAAAAACCAGGAATCCAACACAGTAAGAGGTGAATCAGTTATGAGTGGAATAGGTATGGAAAACAAACCAAAGTTAGTTGATGAAAATGGTAGAAGAATAGATGGGCGAAAGCTGGATGAACTTAGACCGATAAGAATTGAGGCTGGTGTGCTGAAGAGAGCTGACGGTTCTGCCTATGTTGAGTGGGGAGAAAATAAGGTTCTTGCTGCAGTTTATGGACCCAGAGAAGCAAAACCCAAGCACATTCAGAACCCTGCAAAGGCAATCGTGCAATGTCGCTACAACATGGCACCGTTCTCTGTGACTGAGCGGAAGAGACCTGGCCCTGATAGAAGGTCCGTGGAAATCTCAAAGATCACAGGTGAGGTTTTTGAAAATGTGCTCTTTCTGGAAATGTTTCCCAGGGCTTCTGTGGACATTTTTATAGAGGTCCTTCAAGCAAACGCAGGGACTAGATGTGCAGGGATAACTGCAGCCTCTGTTGCGCTTGCAGATGCAGGAATCCCAATGGCAGACCTTGTGCCTGCCTGTGCTGCTGGTAAAATCGATGGACAGATTGCCCTTGACCTCAAAAAGGAAGAGGACAACTACGGGGAGGCAGACCTTCCAGTGGCAATAATCCCGAGGACGAAAGAGATAGTCCTGCTTCAGATGGATGGAAATATGTCACAAACTGAATTTGAGACCGCTTTAAACATGGCAATAGATGCCTGTATGAAAATTTATGAACTCCAGAAGGAAGCATTGAAGAACAAGTATAAGTGCGAGCAGGAAGTGGAAAGAGAAGAGAGCCAGACACCAAAACAGGAGCAGAGGTGAAACAATGGGTGAGGATATTGTTTCAGAAATAATGCGAGAGTATCTCCAGCAACTTGCAGCCAAAGGAACAAGAATAGATGGAAGAAAACATGATGAATACAGACAGATTGAGATAAAGAAAAATGTGATATCTTCAGCTGAGGGCTCGGCCCAGGTATCAATAGGAAATACCTCGGTGCTGGTGGGTGTAAAGATTGAACTGGGTGAACCCTTCCCAGACACACCAAATGTGGGCGTGCTCACAACCAATGCAGAGTTGATTCCCCTTGCCTCACCTACTTTTGAGGCAGGCCCTCCAAACGAGGAAGGTATTGAACTGGCTAGAGTTGTGGATAGGGGCTTGCGAGAAGGGCGTGTGATAGACCTGGAAAAACTGTGTGTTGCACCGGGCGAAAAGGTCTGGATTGTTTTCGTTGACATTCATGTCCTGGACTACGATGGAAATCTGTTTGATGCTGCCTATTTAGCATCACTTGCAGCCCTCACATGTACAAAGGTGCCAGCATCTGCCCACGGTATGGGTGAGGACTTTCCATTGCCTCTGAATGGTTTACCAATTGAATGCACGGTGGTGAAAATAAAGGATACTCTGATGATAGACCCAGCACTGGATGAGGAAAAAATTGCAGATGCACGCCTCACCATGGCTATAGATGAAAATGGAAACATAAGGGCAGTTCAGAAAGGGCTCTCAGGCTCGTTTAGTGTTGAGGAAGTAAAGAAAGTTATAAGTATGTGTCAGGTGTCTTCCTCTAAACTGCGGGAAATTCTCAAATCAAGCTGAAAAACTTCAGAAGGTGGTTTCCCATGTCAAGACGAACAAAGAAGGTCGGAATTGCTGGTAAATATGGACCGAGGTACGGAATAAGGATAAGGCGCAGGTTGCACGATGTTGAAACTGAAATGAGAGAAAAACATCCCTGTCCAGAATGTAACACTGGCGTTTTGAAAAGAGTAAGCACGGGCATCTACGAATGCAGGAAATGTGGTGTAAAGATTGCAAGTAGTGCCTACTATCCCACACCGCCAAAAGCAATTACAAAGAAGATCGAAGAGGAAGAAGAGGCGAAGGAAGAGACAAAGAAAGAGCCAGAGAAGAAGGTTAAAAAGGTGAAAAAAGTGAAGGTGGAGGAAGAAAAAGAAAAGAAAGAGTCGGAGGAGGAAGCGAATGTATAGGTGTGCCAGATGCAAGGAGCCACTCAAACCCGATTCAATCACCCTCCAGTGTGAAAAATGCGGCTGCAGGATGTTCTACAAGGACAGACCAAATGTGAAGAAAGTGATTAAGGCGAGGTAAATCTATTTTATGGGAGTTCCCAAGAAAGTCCTATTTTCTCTAAGAGGGTTTTTATCTTGGCTGGCTTTATTTTTCTTTCTCTTATCCCTGATAGGACTTGGTGGAGTCTCTCCTCATCTGTCTCGTTCGCAACATATTTGAAAAAGTTATAAAGAAAAGCCCTTCCTTCATAATGCCAGTAAATTATATCTTCCATAATAAAGAGCCATTTTATTACCTTTAACAATACATCTGTCCAGCTGATGGTGCCGATTGAAACAGGTGTTTGTGAAAGTAGTTGATCCACATTGTTTTCACGACATTTATATATTTCTGTTATAAGTTGCCAAAGTTTTTCAAACTCCGATTGATTTGTCATTTTAACACGTCGTAAAATAAGCCCTAATTCATCGTGTCTTCCTTCATCTATTCCACATGCTTGGGGAATTTCAACTTTGAAATCAAAATTCCATTTTACGCCTGGTCTGTGAATATAAAGCATCCCACCAGATGATAAATTCTCTACAGGATATCTAAATTCTGTGCCTTTTCCCTTCTTGTCCTTTTCAAACTCAATGAATGCTGACACTACGCTTTCCACTATTTTGAAGCGATCCATTGGAACCATTATTTTAATCATTGGGCCTTCGATAATTTGTTTTTTATTTTTCATTAAATCACCTTCTTCAAGATAAGGATACTCTCCTCCCGTATATACCCTTCGCTGCTTTTTTGCAATTCCCGTCCTATGAGTTTGTCCAACATAAAACCTACAGCCTTTGCCAGTTCCAGAAGAATTCTATCATTCGGTACTTCTATGGTACCATCATTAACAGTAAAATGGTTATTTCCTATCACTATGGCACACTTAGCATTCTTTTTCATCACTCTGTACATTTCTCTAAGAGATTGGTACATGTCTATGTAAAATTTAAAACATCTCAATCCCTGCTGTTCTCTACCTTTTGTTAACAGAACATTTACAATTTCTCTTGCAGTAGGAGAGACATCTAATGGATTATTTTTATGGGTCTTTATTTTTTCAAGCAACTCTTTTCTATCATAATTTACTCTTGGGTTTCCTATCATTTCTTCTTCTATCTTTTCAATGGAATCTGTTAATTCTAATAAGACTAACTGTGGATAATCATTTTTTATGTAATCTAAAGCGACAGAATATGGCGGGGAGTTCACGATTCCATCTATTATCTCATCCTCTATAAACTCTTTCATGTTTCTTGTATCTCCAACGTAACATGTAGATTCACCTATGTCAATTTTTAGGATTTCAGACAGCTTTCTAAAGAGAAATAATCTTAAATAAAGTTCTTCTACTCTCCTCTCAAATACATCTAAAAACTCATCTTTTGTTCTCCTAGTGATATCACTTATGGCACCGCTTAATCCTAAAAGCAAGAAATCACTAATTAGTTTATCTTCGATAAGACATATTTGTTCTCTGCAGAGAAGGATTTGTGGTATTACCTTCTCTTTTTCGCTTAAACAATTTTTTAATTTATCAGCAACGAATTTAGATTTTTCTCTAATCTTATTAATAACACGATTCTTATCGGAATCTAACGTAGGTTGTCCCGTCATTACATTTTCATATGCCTTAATGATTTCTCTAACATTTTTAAAGTATCTGGTGATTTCTACTTTCAATTTATTAATATCTATTAATAATGAATTTGTTTTTACATTACACATGAGCACGGAAAGAGGATTTATTTCAATCCCTATACTAGTAAGTCCCATAAGAGAAGATTCTACCAATAATGTACCACTACCTGCAAAATTATCCAGAACGACACCCTCGTCATGAGGGCATATATAGTTTAATAGCGCCCTAGCCATTTTAGGGTGGAATTTACCTTTGTATGGATGAAAGTAATGGGACAGATATAGCGACGGTTCCTCACGAATCGCAAAATAATCTTGCAGTCTCTTTCCTATGCTAAGGGTTGAGGACGCAGGAATCCTGTATATTTCATTTATTGGATATGAGAACAAAATCTTCACATTCTTTTCCACTTCGTGCTCATTCCTGCTTAACTTCGAGATGTACTCAGATTTCTCAAGAAAATATTGGTGAGTTATTGCTCTGAAACATATATATCTATCTGCTCTAAAAAAATGAAAATTCTTTCCTATAGAACCTTCTGGGAAAACAGATTTTGCAATATCCTCTGGTTGTCCATTCAACTCCATAATTAGATAAATTTCACGAGTATATCCAAGTCGTCTCACCAACTTTCCAAAGCAATCAGGTGATTTTGATATTCCCGAGTATCCCTGGATTCTACCATATGGTAGTTCATAAGTTATGTAATCTTCTACTCTTTCAGGTAGGTTCATAAATCTGCACAATGGCTCATCACAAAGTTTATTTGCAAAATTAAAGATTGGTTCAACCACTCCAAACAAGCTTTCCAGTTCAAGTTTTGCAAGCTCCACAGATTCATGTTCACTTTTTATATTGTTAAATAGCTTGAAGAACCAGTAACATTCCATTTTTGAGACCTCCACCTATGAAAGTTGTGATAGCAGTTTTTCTTTGTGCTGAGAACGATATATTAGTTTCTTCCATTTCCGTATTCTACATAACAATGGGTTCTTTATATCCCTTTCCTTCATTTTTTTTTCAATTTGGGTTATCAGAATTTCCCATTAATTTTTTCCAACTCACTGTTTATCTTTGCCAACATTCCTTTAGTTCCCATCCTCTCAAAAAATTCTTTCGCTTTCATCAGATTTTCCCTTGCTAAGTCATGCTTTCCCCAGCGGATGTACATGCGACCCATGTCATATCTGCAAGTGTAAACCCTCTCAGCCCTCTGAATCACAATATATATATCCAGTGCCCTTTCGTAGTATTCCTCCGCTTCCTTAAACCTGCCCATCGCAACCATCACTCTACCAAGCGCAGAACAGGCATCGCCTTCATCTTCCTTGTTTCCTTCATTTGTTGCCACTACAAGTGCCTCCTCCGCATAAGGCAGAGATTTTTCCGCCTCTCCAAGTTCTGCGTAAATCACAGCCAGGTTTGATAAAATCATGCAGAGCATCCGCTTTTCTCCAATTTTTCTTGATTCACTCAGTGCTTCCTTATAATGTTTCAATGCCGTCGTGTAGTCGCCGTTCTCCTGGTAAATCGAGGCGATGTTGCTTAAAGCCATAATTTCCGAGGTTTTGTATCCAATTCTTCTTGAAAGTTCCACATCTTTCCAGTACACCTTAATCGCCTTCTCATACTCTCCTCTCAAGGCATAAATATCAGCCAGATTGTTGTAAATTGCACACAGGCCAGACAAATCGCCAATTTCTGTGTACAGTTTTTCGGCTTCTCTGAAATACTCTAATGCCTTCTCAATTTCTCCTTCATCGCTGTAAAGAATTGCCAGATTGTTGTATGTGTCTGGAAGGCCCTCTTTCAGGTTATGCTTCTTCCTTATTTCGAGTGCCTTTTCAAGATACTTCCTGGCTTCAAAAATGTTGCCGATGCACCAGTATCCAGTTCCCATCCTATGATTCACCGCACCAGCGAGAACCTCATCGTTCATTCTTTCGCAGTTTTTGAGGGCTTGCTGATAGTATTCGACAGCGATTTTGTATTCTCCTTTCAGCTCGTAGGTCCAACCCAGATTCATCAATGCTGAGGTGTTGAGGGCATCGTCTTCTGATTTTGTTTCCAGCACTTCTGTGAGCAGTTTCATGCTTTCGTCAAAATTTCCCTTTCTTGTATGGGGCATGCTGAGCCGCAATTTTATCCTCATTTTTTCTGTCCAATCTTCCGCAAGAGCCAGCGCATTCTGGTATGCTGCGATTGCTTCATCATAGTTTGAGAGAATGTAATAACAATCGCCCAGCATTCTGTATAGTTTACATCCATAGTCCTTCTTTTCCTTACTCTCTTCAATTTCACTGATAACGCTCTCAGCATCCTTTAAATTTTCAATTGCATCTTCCATTGCATAATTGGAGAGGGCATACTCACCGGCAAGCACCTTGTATTTAACACCTTTAAGAAACTCCCTGGCAATTATGAAGTGCTTTCCGAGGCGCGAATGATAAACCGGCTCGTTTCCGTGAAGTTTTTCCAGCTCTGTACCCACAATCTTATGCATTATTCTTTTTCTTTGAGTAGAAATTTCGTCATACACCCATTCATAGACAGGGTTGTGGACGAAGCGGTATTTTTCCTCTTCACCTGGAACTTCAGCAAGATAACCAGTAGCAATAAGCTCGTCTAAAATCCCCAGAAGTTTTTCCTCATCCATGCCTGTAAGTTTAGAAAGGAGTGGATACTCAAATTCTCTACCCACAACGGCACAGGCCCTTAGCACCTTCTTAGCATCGTCTGAAAGACGAGAGATTCTGAGACCCACTATACTTCGCACTGTTGCGGGCATTTTCAATTGTTCCAGCGGCACTCTAAATTTCTGCTCTTTAGCATCAAAAAAATCTTGTTCCTTTATGCCCTTTCCAAGCTCTTCCACAAATAAGGGGTTACCTCCTGTTTTTTCATACACCAAGAACAGGATATTATCTGGAAGATTCACAGACAGCAAGTTTGCGAGAATCTGGGCTACCTCCATTTTTTCAAGATTTTTAATTTCTAGTGTTCTTGCATTCCTTTCTATGTTGATGTTCTGCACCGTGTCTGCAAAATGCGAACTACCACTTCTCAAAAATTCAGTAGCATAAGCTGCAAGGCAAATCATCGGAATTTTGGCAATGTTCCTTGAAAGATAGTGAAGGAAGCTGATGGTTCCAGAGTCCGCCCACTGCAGGTCATCAAGTACAAACACAAGGGGTTTCTCTGCAGCCAGCGTCTCAAATTTCCGCAGAAAACTTTCCAATCTCCTAGTGCGTTCTCGTTCAGCATTATACAGGTTTTCCGCAGCAATCTCACCTACAATCGAAAGACCTATAGGTACAACTTCCTTCGTCTTTTCAACCTCTACATGCCTGAATACATCGTGGAGAGGTAAAAACGGGGCAGCTTTCGTATCAATGCATCTGGAGAACATAATACGGAAACCCTCTTTTTCCGCAATTTTACAGAATTCCTCCATCAATCTGGTCTTTCCAATTCCCATCTCACCAATAATAAAATACATTACTCCCTTGCCAGATTTTGCAGAAGAGAGGGCAGCACATAACTCAGAGAGTTCATGTTCTCGGTCAACAAAAGGAGTTTCCATGTTTCTTGGATAACCAAGAATTAGAAAAATGTTATTGTGATTTAACTCATAAAAGAGAGGAACATTGAAGGAAGCTAAATCAAGTCCATTTCTTCCCTAATTCTTTTGACCCAGAACTGGTTGCCAATCCGTTCGAAAAATTCCAAAGCTCTATAAAGCAATTCTCTTATGCCAGATATCTTACCGAATTCATAGAGGGTTTTGTGGTAATGGTTGTCTCTCATTCCGATGTCTTCGTATATTTTTATTGACAAGCGTAGAGATTCCATAGCCCGCTCTTTATTTCCCTCTGCTGCATAAAATTTTCCCCACAGGTAGTTCACATATGCAACTGTCAATTTTTCCTCAACATTTTTTGTAATCTTTTCAATTTCTTTGAGAATTGGGAGTGCTTTTTCAAGCTCTCCTCTTAGAATGTGCACTTCTGCAATTCCAATCAACCCCCATGGTTCTCCAGTTTTAGAACCAATCTGCCTAATAGAGCTGGAGCGATCTACTATAGGATTCAAGGGCTCTTTCATATTCTCCGATTTCTAGATAGACATCACCAAAATTCTTGCAGGAAAGGGCTATATCCCATGTATCATGACTCCGTTCCCATAATAAAAGGGCCTTCTTGTAAAACTCAATCGCCTTCTCGTATTCTCCTTTCACGAAACAAATTCCGCCTATGTTATGGTATGCAGTTGCAATTCCAGATAGGTCGCCAATTCGTTCCTTTAAAGTCAAGCTCTTATAACTAAATTCAAGTGCCTTCTCATAGTCACCCTTATTGTGATAAGTTACCCCTAAGTTGTTGTAAGAGGTGGCAATCCCATAAACATCCCCTAAGCGCTCTTTTAAGGCCAGGCTCTTGAGATAAAACTCCAATGCCTTCTCAGAATCTCCCATGTTATGATAAATTGCCCCAATGTTGTTGTATGTTGCAGCAAGCCCTCTTACATCATTTATCTCCTCCCTGTGTTTCAAAGCCCTATTCAGATACTCAAGACCTTTTTCACTTTCGCCTAGATACCAGTAACAGCTTCCAATTCTGTGCAGTGCATCGCCAATGTCTTTTTCAGCACGAACTCTCTCAAACACCGCTATCGCACGCTCCTGCAGTTCAATTGCGTGCCTATACTCTCCTCTCCTTTCGAGCACGTAACCCTTCACAGACCATACTCTAGCCAACTCAAGATTGGCATTGGACACTCCAGACAACACTTGCTCTGCATTCTCCGCATCCTGGATTGCCTTCTCATAATCACCTTTCTGTATGTTTATCTCACATCGTTTTCTGTAGCTTCTGCCTGCCTCAACAGGGTCTGTTGTTATTAGGTTTGCAATTCTACATTTGAGAATCTCCAGTGCTTCATCATACCTGCCGGCAAGCTCAAGTACCTCAGCAAGTTCCCACCATGTCTGCAGCCGCAGTTCCATATAACAAGTATCTTCTCCCATTGCGTTCAGCACTTCGGTGTAAATCCTTATCGCCTCTGCATTTGCAAATCGTTTTTTAGCTGTTCTCCCTGCAACTAAGCCATACTCTATTACTTTATCTCGCAGCCCAGTCCTACTGTAATGATATACGACATCCTCCAGAATCTCGTCTCTTCCAGCTTTATATTCTTCTTCTAGAACTTTTGCAACAATTTCATGGTAGATATTTTTAAGTTCACCGGAAAGTTCTGCATAAAGCACTTCTCTGATCTTTGCATGTTCAAACCTGTACTTTTCTTTCAAGGATTTGATTAATTTATGTACTCACTAACTTCCCAAGTTTTGAGTAATATGTATTTCCAGCTCATTAAGCAGTTTTCTCGTGGATTTTGTCACTTCATTCACAAAGTTCTGCTCCCCTACGGTCACAACATAAACTTTGGATAACTC
>JAVZCK010000032.1 GCA_038874435.1 Thermoplasmata archaeon | reverse complement strand
GGAGTTATCCAAAGTTTATGTTGTGACCGTAGGGGAGCAGAACTTTGTGAATGAAGTGACAAAATCCACGAGAAAACTGCTTAATGAGCTGGAAATACATATTACTCAAAACTTGGGAAGTTAGTGATTCCCACCATCTCCCACCGAAAAAAAAAAAATACTAGTTCTGCATATAGAATGAGTAGAGGTGAAAGATATGTCAAAAATAGGAAGAGTTGGAATGCTGAGCGCAATAATAGTAGTTTCCCTTGTGATGGTAAGTTACATCCCACCAAGTGTGTCAGGCGAAACTACACTTTGGTTTCAAACACCGTGGGACTGTACGTTTCATAATGCCGATGTACCACCCAGCATAAATGGAGCGGCGTATGCAACGCATAAGGATATATTGATAGACGCCTCAATCGGGAGGATATATATTTATAACAATTTCGTGTCAATAGGTGGAGGTGCAATCTATCTTTTAAGATATGGTGGTTTCCGTCATCCGGCAAATCAATTTACAGTTTCAACTACTGGCTATTACGATGTCTCCTTTAAATTCATGGTGAAGGGAACAGCAGAAAATGCTATTTTTCAGACTGGAATCATTCCTGCGGCAGGTAGGTCTTATGTGAAAATAACTCTGAAATCTCAAATAATGATGATGGCGGGAGGAACAGCGAGCTACATTGTCAACTCAGGAGAGAACATTCTCTACTCACATGATATTGGTTTCATAGGGTTCACTTTCGGCTCTTGGAACAATGAATACAAAACAATACAGTTCTCTGCATATCTTCGCTCTGACTCCTCGTATTACTTCAAAGCATGGATGGAAGTAGAAACCCTCTCATCGGCTCTCGGTGGGGTGTCCACTACCTCTATTGCAGACATCACAGCCTATCTGCAGAGCGTAACTATAACTTTGCCCACTTCCTATCCACCGCCTCCTGGTGGCTGTCCATATATTTCTACATTTGATGGCAACGATTTCAATTTAGATAACAATCTCCTACCGCAGTCTGAAACTCCTTTCAGAGAAGATGTAGATGTAACAGATTATTATCTTCTTCAAACTCAACCATTACTTTCAAACAACACATATCAGTTGAAATTGAGTGAGATGGAAAATGCTCACAGTTTGATTGATAAGTTCCAGGTATATGCAGTAGATCATCATAGTAACATCAAGATAGGATTGACAACGAATGGTGAAATAAGGTCATATATCGCACCAGAGCCACCACTTTCTGCGATGGATAATTATGGTGTAAATCAGACAGCAAAGGTGATTGCGGAGGACAATTTGTGGTTTGAGGGAAATCATAGAGAGGCTTTGGTTCTTGAATTTAATAATCCAAATCTGGGAACTCAGAGGCTTGTTATAAAACACTCCACTATGGGCTCAACATATATTCCTCAGAGTGTCTACCCACCAGTAAAAGAGTCAATTCTTGTTCAATATCTTTCAGAAGAAAATACATGGTGGAATCTCACAATCATCCCTACCAGAAATCTTTGGTCAACCACCATTGTGGACTTACCTCAAAATGCTTCACATGAAAAACTATTCGTGAAACTCTACTTTCTGAATTTGCATAAAATAGACTTTGTTGGTTTAGATTCTTCTGTGAATGCAGATATTTCTGTCACAGAATTACCTCTCCTTTCGGCAATGAGTTCACTCCACGGAAATATCACAGAGAAAATAATGCAACGCGATTACAGATATGCAGAGGTTTCTGGTGATGGGGATATTCTGCTGAGTTATAAATCTGTGGGTTTACCAACAATCCCAGAAACAACTAGGGACTTCTTGGTTTTATCTGTGGGGTACTACTATCCATCTGAGGGATACAGAGAGCCAGGGGAAATTGAGGTAGAAGAGAAGGTAAAGATAAAGGTAGAGATGGAAGGGAGAAAAGGAAACACTATAGGAGTAGTTCTGTATAGTTCTGGCGAAGGTAACAACTCCAAGATTCAAAACATTACATTTGTAGAAAGAACACCTGGAAAACCAAATATTGTAGAGATGAATGTTTACTACCGTCCAGGTAATCTCTTTGGACTTTCCCTTTACTACAACGGTTCGAATGGTGGTGCCAATCCTGTAAAGGTGAGAGTGGTTGGAAGTAAAGGGGAGGAGCAATATAATCTACTGTTTAACTCTGCAGAAGGAGAAAATCAGGTTTTCTCCTTGAATATCCACACGGCAATACGGAATGTGACTTCTATCCAAATCATCAACGAAACAATAATCATTGCAGAGAATACAGTCCTAAGGTTTAGTTTTTCTGCAAATTATAGTTCACCTCTGCTTGGCTGGAGCAGTGTAACATGGAATTTTGGTGATGACTCAACGAGCCCAGAGGAAACAGCTACCCACGAGTTTTCAGTGCAAGGATTTTATATAGTGAGATTACTTCCTGCCTACATTGATGGTATGATGTTACATAAAATTGCGTTTGTGAAGGTGGGATAAGAGTGCCAGCAGAAAAAGGTATTGAGGAGATTAAGGTGGAAGCAAAGAAAAGATTCTTTCTTGTTGCAGTTTCATATGGTTTTTTTTATCTTGGGCTTGATTTAGGCATTTCTCTGCCATACATGGCTGATGGGACATCTGAACCGCCGTTGGCTTTTCTGCTAATTGGTTATTTGGTAGGTTGTTGGACATTTGCAGTTGTTTTTACCGTATTTCAATTACGACCACTTACCATTTATCTTCAACCCAGATGGAGAAGAGAATATTATATTATTATCCACTTCACCCTTCCATTTCAGTTTTTCTGGCTTGGAGAAGTCATTCCCGGGTCCATTTGGTTTGTTTGCTGGTGGATAGATGTTACTGAAGGATCTTGTTTCAATTATGTTATGATCATAGTTCAGGTGATATACATCCTAGCCATCATAGTTTACTGTTATTTTGTGATTTTCAGACATCATTATAACTACTTTCTGATACACCTAACCACCAAACCAAAACCCCGACGAGAAGTTTGTAGAACAGGCACATAAACACTAAGTACTATTGGTTGGAGCATCACATAGACATTTATAACCCATGTTGACGAAGCACTTTTCATTAGGTCCCCCCATAATACTCCCTCTGATACTCCTCCAGTTTTCGTTTCAGCAACTCAGAAACTGGCTTGAAATCCTGCAGAGCATTGCACTCCTTGTAAAATCTTTCCCAGAGCTTCAATCCTTTTACAACCATGCCAGGATACCAGAGAATTCCAGGGTTAGCCCAGTAATATTGACAGCTGAACACCGCTTTGTCTAAAATCTCCCTCGCTTTCTTGTTCTCCCTTGCCTTAACAAGTTTAAATGCTCTGACTGTAATTGCCCACTGGAGCATGTGCAACTCGTTGTTTCTGTTGTACCATCGAGGGTATGGAATTTCCTGTTTCAGCTCTTCTTCTGTGGAAGCCCAGGAGCATGCCCTCGCTGAAACCATCGCCTCACTACTGGCCTCTGCCAGAAACTCGCTTACAGTGAGAGTTTGCACATTACTACCCCTCAACTCCCTGAATATCTGCCAGAATTCCTTCTTATGATGCCCGTAAATCTCGCCATCGGTTGCACTCACCCATACCTCATTTTTTTCGAAGTTTTTCAGTAAATCCGCCAAATGCAGGGCATAGGTGTTTAGAGCATTGCTCACACCTCTGTTTCTCAGAATTACTTTGAGCTTGCCATTTCCTAGCACACCAGAAATTTTGCCTGGACAGGCAATTTCGTCCATGATTACCCACCTATACCCCATCTTCTCCAGGATTTCTGCAACTGCTTGAGAAAAACACATTTCTGGGAGGAAAAAACCATCTGGCTTTTTTATACCGCCAATCTTCTCAAGAATCCATTCGTTCAAAGCAATCTGACGCATGGCTTCCTCTTCTGGGAGCATTGGCAGAATGGGGTGATAGGCAGCACTACCAGTAAATTCCACATTTCGATTTGCCTTAATTTTGTCAATCAATTCAAAAATTTCATGCATCTCCAACCTTTCAAAATGCTCAAGCAACACACCGCTGATGTTTATTGTGATGCGAATCTCAGGGTTCTCTGAAAGCAGTTTTAGAACTGGAAGATAGCACTCATTTGCAATTCTCTTTACCCAGTAGGCACTCTGCACAGGTGGTTGATAGATGTGGAGAAAATTAACCCAGCGAATCATTTTTGAGCCCTTGTCAATCTGGCGAGCTCGCTAGCTCGTTTTCCAAGCGCTATTGCATTTCTAACAGCCCTCAAATCTCGCTTAACTTCCTTTTCTCTTGAACCCACGCCCACAACACCGCCAGCAAAAACCATCTGGTGCTGGGAAAAGAAGGTTGCGAGAGAGGAAACAACAAGGTCTCCTGCCTCACCTTCCATTACCACAACCGCAGCCCCAACTTTGTCCTTGAGCTCCAGATTGTTGTAGAGCATATAGGTTCTATCCTGCAATGCCTTCAGTTTTGCTGTGACTCCGCCGAAGTAAGTGGGAGTACCGATTATAATGATGTCTGCCTTCCTCAGCTCTGGATAAATCTCCTGCATTCCATCTTCCTTTATGCACTTGCCTTCAATAAGACACTTGTTACATCCATCACAGGGCTGGATGTCCTTATCCCCGATAGAAATTATCTTTTTCTCTTCACACTCTACAGCATCCAGTGTATACTTCAACAGAAAACCAGTGTTCCCATTTGCTCTTGGGCTTCCACAAATTCCTATTGCATACATTTTATTCCCTCCAATCCAAACCTACAGTTTGGGTTCCAATCTTTGGAATAACTCCAAGTCGTCTCTTATGCCAGGTCTTCTCCACCTTTCTCACAATTGCGTCGATTTTCTCAATTGGAATACCAGTTATTGCATGAATCTCCTCAATCTTCAAAAAGTGCTCAAGCCCGAACAGAATTTTGTCTAGCTCCTCGTAGGAAATGCCAAGTTCCTCCTCATCTGTCTGTCCCTGCCAGAAACCAGCACTAGGTGCTTTTTTCAAAATTTTATCAGGGATTTTGAGTTCCTTTGCAAGCAATCTCACCTGGGTTTTGTAGAGGTCGCCAATGGGCAAGATGTCAGCAGCGCCGTCTCCATATTTCGTAAAATAGCCAGTAAGAAGCTCGCTCTTGTTGGATGTGCCTGCAACAAGGAGGTTGTTCTGGTTTGCAAACGCAAAGAGAATGCACATTCTCGCTCGCGCCATCAAATTTCCAAAATTAACTTTATCAATTTCAAATCCCAGCACATCCCTGAACTTTTCCACAACTGGCTCAATATTTACCTCTTCCTTTTCAATTCCCAGTGTTTCAACAAATTTCCGGGCATCTTCCATATCCTCTGACGGTGTTGTCGCAGAAGGCATGAGCACTGCTGCCACTCTGCTCTGCCCCACGGTATCAACCAACAACTTGCACACAACAGCCGAATCCAGTCCACCGCTCAACCCCAGAATGTAACCGTTTGCGCCACTCTGTTCCAGATAATCAGAAATAAATGCTTTAATGGTTGGAATTGTTTCCTGGCTTAATTCAATCTTGATTTCCATTAAGTTACCTCACTCGCCTTTCTGGAGCGACTCCAGATGCCCTATGATATTCCATATCATTGTTCTGCCATGCATTGGAATGTTCGGTTCATTTGCCAGTTCATCAAGCTGGAATATCGCACTGGCAAGCCGCACATCAAGGGATTCGTTTTCCTTCATCAATCTGTCTTTTACTGCGGAGGCCCCACGCCTGATGTTTCTAGGGATAGTGTTGTCCTCCGCTAGCTGCGTAAGATATTCTATAATCTCGCTCAATTTCTGTTGTTTATCCAATTTTTCACCTCCTGTCATTCCACAGGTCTAGGTTTACCGCAATCTTTGTAAGAGGTTACCACAAGCAATGTTTTGCTCTCCTTTAACCCTTTGATACCTGCAAGAGCGTTCACCACAAACTCTTTGAGTTCTCCATAATTTCCAAATCTTGCCTTAAGCACAATATCAGTATCGCCAGTTACAAGAAAAACATCCTCTACATTCTTGAATTTTACAAGTTCAGTGGCTGTATTTTCCAATTCCTTAGCATCAACTTTCAGCAAAATCATTGCAAGGACAGCTTCCTCTCCGTAATACTTGGCCATAATATCATCGTAATTGGTCGCAGTTTCACTCATTCAATCACTTCCAGAGTTTTTAGCTCATATCTGCCCGCAATAGTATTTCTTGCAGTTATCCTTCGTAGGTTCCAGTCCCCTCACTCTCGTCTTCTGCATAACCCAGTTTCTGAACTTGCATGCTTTAGCATAATTCGGACTGTTCCAAAGCCGTTCGAAATCTTCTTCCTTTGTCATAGTAAACACCTTCGGCAACATATATCCCTCCTTCTTAAATCTTTTTCCCTCAATTGCTTCATTATTGCTTCAAAGTATATATAATCCTGTGTTCATTCACCATTCATGAAGCACATTGCAATTGTTGGTGTGGGCAGAGTTGGTAGTGCGCTGGCTTACACCCTTGCCTTCAAAAAATGGGTGAAAAAATTAACGCTTGTGGACATAAAACCAGAGATTGCAGAAATGACAAAAGAGGAAATTCACCACGGGCTTGCATTTCATGGGCTGGACCTTGAGATTGATGCTTTCGCCGATGCCTCGGAAATCAAAAGTCCAGACCTCGTTGTGGTTTCTGCAGGAGCAGCAAGAATGCCAGGGATGAGCAGAAGGGACCTTGCAGCGAAAAATGCGGCAATTGTAAGGGATGTTGTGGCTGGTGCAAAATCTGCAAATCCGTCCGCAAAATTCTTTGTAATCACAAATCCAGTTGACGCAATGACAACACTTGCCGAGCAAATTGCGGGCAGAAAAAATGTGGCTGGCACAGGCACCTGCCTTGAAACTGCTCGTTTCAAAACAATTCTGGCACGGGAGCTCTGTGTAAGCATCGCAGATATTGAGGGCTTTGTGGGTGGAGAGCATGGTGAGGCATGTGTGCCGCTCTGGAGCAGTGTGAAAGTAAAGGGAATCTCTTTGCAGGAATTTCTCGAACAAACAGGAAAAAACCTTGACCGGAAAAAATGCGAGGATTATATCAAAAATGTGAGTATGAAGGTGATTGAGGCGACTGGTGGCACAAGATGGGGTCCTGCAGGGGCATTCGTAGAAATTATTGAAGGACTGTTGCTTCACACAGGTAGAGTTCTACCATTCTCAACTGCAATAGAAATCTCAGGCATAGAAATTCCAGTGCATGTGACAGTGCCAGGCAAAATTGGTTTCGAGAAGGAAATTAGTTTATGGAACCTGCTTTCGCAGGAGGAAAAAGAGAAAATCATCGAGGCAGGAAGGGCAATTTACCAAACATATCAGAAGGCAATTTTATAACTGGGCTACCTTCGTGTTCGCAAAATACTCGAATCTGAAGTTTGTTTTTGAACCCACATTTCTACCAGGGATTGGCATTAACCTTGCTGAAAGAAATTTATTCAGTTTTGCAGCCAAAGACCCAATGTCCAGCAAAAGGTGGTAAATTTTTCTGGTTGAAACATTGCCTGGAAGAGGAATTGTGTCCAGACCGGTGCCGCAAACTGCGGAATAGAGCAGAAGGTTTGTGAGATTGTATTTCCCTTCTGCATTCCTATTTGCCAGTCCTGTGTCTTCCAGCATTGGGAGCATGAGTCCAGAATACCCACACTTCTTTACATTGAGTGCATTAAGCACATCCGTAACAATTTTTGCAGCTGCAAGCGTCCCCGGCTCCCCGAATTTGCCTATCCCAAGTTTTTCAAAGGCATAGGCAACGCTCTGATTTCGCTCAACACCTGGTGCAACTGACACATCTATTCCTTCAAACTTTATCCCTGTCTTTGTGGAGATTTCCTCGCAAGTTTGCTCAATCGTTCTAAATTCTTTCTCAAGTTTTTGCATTAAAATTCTACCTGCTGTCCTTAAATCTCTTGCTTCAGAGAAAGCCGCATACACTATGTCACTGTTTTCGCATCCGATTCCAAAGGAAGGCCTACCACTATGGTAAGATGCTGGGTAAAATGGTGTATCTGGTTTTGGGTTAAAGAGGCAGGCGAATCTAAGGTTTCCAAACCCCTCTTTTTCAAGTCCCGCAAATTTCTTTATCAGTTTTGCAGTGGCAAGGGCAATATCTGGCTCTATTTGATTCTGACTGCATGCAGTAGTTGTGCAGAAACCTCTCCTTGTATTTTTTAGAATTTCATAAATTAATCCAACATTTCTGGGCTGTTTCACAGTGCCCATGCTGAAATAGTCAATTTCCCATGATGCAGCAAAATACTCAAGGGATTCTGCAATCTCCAGAAGTTGACTTTTGCTTCGGAAATACTCCTCCCAGGGTTGAGTGGTCATTCTCAATGTCTGAACCTCGTACCCATTTCTCTCAAAAACTGCTTTTGCAGCATGGAGAAAACTTGCCCAGTTCTCAAATTCCGCTTCGTTCAATGGATAGGAAAGATTGAAACCAAGTGTAATCGTGCGAATCTTCATTTTCTCATTTCATAGTTTTACGAGCTTTTTCTCATAGTCCTGGACAAAAAATTTCCTGCCTTTTTTCACAACTGTATGCCCTTCATTTTCAAGTAATTTTTTCTGGGCTTCAGCCCCACCAGGGTATTTTTCGTTGAGTTCGCCACCTTTTCTCAAAGTCCGCCAATATGGTGTGATTTCCTTCTTTCCATCTGCCTTTTCCTCCTCTGCTGCATGGGCTGCAATCGAGGCAAAAATCCCGGTAGTGAGAGGGCAGGAAATGGTTGTGCCATGCTTCCTTGCTAAAGTTTCACGAATCTGATCAATTGTTATGAGCTTGCCTTCGGGCACAGATTTCATCACAGCGTCCACCTCAACAGGGGCAGGGATGAGCATCGTATCTCCCTCTCGAACCCCCCATTTTCCATCCATCTCCTTTGGCACATTCACTATTCTTGGCAGTCCTTTGTCCTCCCTCAGTTTTTCCCTGAAGGTTTTCTTTTGCTTTTTCATTTTTTCACCTTTCTTTTATTTTCTCGGTTTTCTTCCAGCTGTCTTTTACTTCAGCTTCGCACCACATTTTACGCATTTTCTTGCCTTCAACTCATTTTCTGTCTTGCAATCGGCACAAACAACCACTGCTTTAGAACTCTCTCTTTTTTTCTTCCTTGCCCGTTTCTCAAGCCAGTAATCCACCAGAAAAGGCACAAGGATTATGAGTGCAATTGAAATCTGGAGAAACATCCATGAATTCGCAGGCACATACTGGGCATTGCCTGTAAAAAGCAACTTAAGGGCTCCGAACCATGGGAGCTCGCCCCTCGCCACACCCACAATCCACTCGAATTTTACTGGCTGAACAAGTTCATCATGGTAAAGCAGGTTGGTCTGGTCTATTGCACCGCGGTTGTTGTCCCCCAGCGTAATGTAACCGTCATGTCTTGAACCCACATTTGAGAGAATGCCAGCAAGATTTATCGTCAGATTTATCCTCGCATGACCGTAATTTGCAATCCAGATTTTACTAGCAATTGCGTACCATCTCGGCTCGCTCCCTGTAATTCCCCAGTCCTTGTTGGGCACAAGTGAAGGAGTGTTGAGTTCAGGGATGTCAAACGCATTTGCAGTTGCGTTGTACTTCAGAAAGAGCACAGCTCTATGGATTACTGGTGTGGCATCGTCATGTCCATTCTTTTTATAAACAATGACATCGCCATAACTCCCATAGGTTGAATAACCAGAAATTTTACCCTGAATGTATGTGGTGATTTCTGAAGTTGAGCCGAGCTTTTTCACAAGCACCATATCTCCAGTGTCAATCACACCAATCTGACTTTCTGCACTGTGTTGCATACTCCCGCTTTCAACTACCACAAGAAATGGCCAGAGTCCAGAATAGGCGTAGAGAATGAGGATGAGTGTGCCTACAACAGCGAATGAGACCAGAATGTCCCGCACCCAACCCTTCAGGTATTTTTTCAATTTTGATTGCTTCTTTCCATGGTCTAGCGAAGCATTCATTTTGCTATTTGTTGGTTCTCCTGCAGTCATCAGAGCCACTCATAAGATAGGGCTATATTAAGGAAGTGGTTGGAAAGTCCGAGTTGGCGTGAGCTAGATGAATGATTTAGAGGAGAAATGTTTGCTACATAATCTTCTGTTAACATGGTTGAGTTGTTAAAAATCAAGAATGTGGTAGAATCTGGTAATAACCAAACTTAATATATATACCCCAAAGGCAATCCGCATTCGGGGTCTAAGGATGGGTGCTAGAAAAAGTGTTAAGGGGTGCGTCCAGAGGAAAAAAGAAGGAAGGGCAAATGTGGTATCTCTAATTATCTCTTTATTATTGCTTACCACGGGCTTAACATTTTTCCTTACGCAGTTTAATGTTGAAGGGTGGTCTAATGGTGGCGATTCTTTGGATCCAAATTCCCCAGCATACGGTACCCATGACTGGATTGTGGATAGAGCCCTTGCTTACCTTCCTGATAACGAGAAAAACTACATAGTGACAAACAGAAATGCCTGGATGTTAGGAACAGAATTACCAGATAATTCCAACCTGCCAGGTGGCATTGGCGATGTGGTCTTGCATCATGTATATTACTATGCTAGTGGAGAGTTACAGGATAATGCAAGTGCAAAAAGAGCTGAAGAATGCTTCCAGATTGCCATTCAGAAATTGAGAGCTGGCAATTCTAGTGGTGCCGCTCTTTACGCAGGAATTCTTTCTCATTATGTAGTAGATGTGACTGTTTTCGGACATGTGATGGCTGCAGGAACTGACTGGGGTGAGGAAAAGCACCATTCGGATTATGAGGAATATGTGAACAAATACACACAGACCTACAACTCCACCCTGTTTGACCCATACATCCAGTTTGATGGCACACTAGATGTCATTTCAGCTTATGATGCTACTCTTCAACTCGCATACAACACCACTTTTGGAAATGCAGGGCTTGGGATAATGAACTGCACATGGATGGACCAGAACTACAACTGGGGAAATAGTGTATATGTCAAGTCTGCAGGACGTTCACTCTCCCTTGCAATCAACAAAATTGTGGATGTGTTCCATACCCTTGCTCTTAGCGCTGACACGACGCCGCCTGAAATAACAAATGTGCATGTAAACAATGTTTCTACAGCCACCGCTGAAATTGCCTGGGACACAAACGAGCCCAGCACAAGTGTTGTGGAATACGGGACCACGAGTGCGTATGGACATACAGTATCGGATTCAAGCAGTGTCACTTCCCATTCCATTATTCTTTCAGGATTAACCGCCTCAACAACTTATCACTTTAGAGTCAAATCGGTAGATGCTGCTGGAAATCTTGCAACGAGTTCTGACTACACCCTCACTACCACGGCAAACTCTACAGATGTAATTGCGCTCACAGATGGGGTTGCGACAACAGGCTCTCTCAGTGCTGCCAAGGACGCAAAGTACTACCTGCTAGCTGTCGGGTCTGGAAAAACAGAGTTGAAAGTTGAGCTTACTGGAGCGAGCGGCACTGACTTCGACCTCTATGCAAAACTCGGAGCAAAGCCAACGACTTCCACCTATGATTACCGAAGCATTGGTTCAACCTCAACTGAGACAATTAATGTCACAAATCCCACAGCAGGTGATTGGTACTTCATGGTGTACTCCTACTCTGGCTCTGGGACATTCACAATCAAAGCCATAACAAGCACCTCAAGCACTAATGTTACTCAATTGACAGACGGAGCGACAGCCACTGGTTCACTGAGTGCCTCAAAGGATGGCAAGTACTACAGCATAACAATACCATCTGGCAAGGCACAGCTCAAGATTGAAATGACTGGCCCAAGTGGCACTGACTTTGATGTTTATGTGAAACTCGGTGCAATGCCAACAACCTCAAGCTATGATTACAAGGGCACAACATCATCCGCATCTGAAACAGTGTCAATTACGAACCCAGCTGCAGGCACATGGTACATCTATGTGTACTCCTACTCTGGCTCTGGCACATTTACAATCAAGGCATCCACATCCACTTCCACGGATACGGGAGAACTGACAGATGGTGTGGCAAAGACCGGCTCGTTGAGTGCAACGGGAGCAAAGGCATACTACTTCATCACAATCCCAAGTGGAAAAAGTCAGCTGAAGATTGAGCTTATAGGTCCAAGTGGTACTGACTTTGATCTCTATGTGAAAAATGGTGCAAATCCTTCCACATCATCCTATGACTATAGAAGCATCGGCTCAACATCCACGGAAAGTATCACAATTTCCAGCCCATCTAGTGGGACATGGTACATCCTTGTTTATTCCTACTCTGGTTCTGGTAGTTTTACAATTAAAGCCACTACAGAGGAATAGTAAGAATGACCCTGTGGGTCATAAAGATTTGGGGTGCTAGTATATAAAGCAGCATGGTTCTATTCACAACTCCTAAACCTTAATTTATTTCTAAGAATTCCCTGAATAAAAACGAAGGAGGATGGGATGCATGACAATCTC
>JAVZCK010000031.1 GCA_038874435.1 Thermoplasmata archaeon | reverse complement strand
TCTCATGGTTTCTGCACCGAAATTTTATATTCTTCATCACATTCACAGGTTTGGATGGTAATTAAGTATTATCTTTTTGGCATAATTTTTCTCCTGACTGCAATAGCCACAATGTATGTTGCCCATCGAGGCTACTGGGCTGATCCAAAAGGCAGAAAAAACAAACTGTTTCTATTTCTCTCTACTGTGATTGTCATCTGGCTCCTGGGTGAAACGGGATACTGGCTTACTGACGATCTGAATCTAATGCTTGCATTTTACCACTTTAAGTATGTGGGAATAATTCTAATAAGTCCTGCTTTCTTTTTCATGGCAAATGCTGTACCAATCTGGCGCAACATCCTCAACAAAAAATGGATATTTATTCTGCTTCTTGGAATTTCTGGAGTGTTTGAAATAATCTGTGTTACCAGCCCATTCACCAACCTCTTTTTCTCAAAATATGTTGAGGAGCCAACCGCACCAGGAAAATACTATGGCAGTTGGACGCTTATATGGTGGATGTATGCAGCATACCAGTATCTAGTTCTTATATTAGGTATCATCTCGCTTGCAATCTCAATAAAACAGGCAAGAACGAAAATTGAGAAAAACCAGGCGAGAATTCTCATTTTTGCAGTGGTTGTTCCTCTTGTTGGAAACGCATTTAATATGTGGTATTTCAGTGCTCCAGATCCCACCTCATTGGTTATGAGCTTCTCTACAATCTTGCTTGGATATGCAATCTCAAAGTACAGACTGCTTTCGATAACTGCTGAAACCGAAAAAACGGATGGAGTTAAGGAGAAAATACCGTTCATGGTGGAGCACGGCTACAACTATGTCATTGTTGACAATCATACAAATGCTCCCTACTTCCTGCTCCGCACACTTTCCACACAAAAGCCAGGGCTCTGCGTCACAGGTAAACCACCTGCAGCAGTCAGAAGTGCGTTTAAAATTGAGAAACTGCCAATTATATGGATTACTGAAGTTGAAACAGAGGAACAGGCAGCGAGCCCTGAACGTCTTGATTTTGAAATTGCACAAAGCATAATCAACTTCATGCGAGAAAATCCTGGCTCAACCGTCCTTATTGATGATATTGAGTATCTCACTACAAAATGCGGATTTGAAGCTGTGTCAAACTTCCTGAAGGACATCGTGGATGTGGCTTCGACAACAAACTCCACATTTATTACGCAAGTCAGACCTGCATTCTTTGATGAGGATAAAAGAAAGATGCTCACATCAATATTTGACAAAGAAATCAAGCTTCCTTCCATTGAACCTGAAAAGAAAAATGTTAGAACTCATCTTCATTACAGGAAAGAGGAGACGCTGGATACCATCTCTAGACAAATTCCACAGAATGAAAAGGTGCTGGTGATAACTAGAACCCATCCAAAAAAGGTTGAGAAATACTTTGAGAAAGCAGATTACTACTGGATTACTGACATAGACATAGATGATATAAAGACAATCAAGCCAGAAGCAGTAGATACTGATTTCATTGTTGCTATAAAGGATGGAATAAAAAATGGAATTAGACACATTGTAATAGATGGCTGCGATGTGGTAAAGCTCAGAATTGACTTTAACAAGTACCTGGGTTTTATAAAGGACCTCACAGACCTTGCCCACAAATATGGAATAAATCTCTACTGTATTGTTGAAACCAGTGATGAAAAAGAGAATGTGGCTGTGAGCAACAGATTTGATGTGGTCGTAAGGTAATGAGGCATCCTTGGCAATGTTATTTATATACTTAATCTACAATCTCCTTTTATGAACGAATATGTGCTCATGCTAGGTGCGTTTGCGTGTGGATTGCTGGCAATCGTTGCGGCTCTACTTGCAGGACTCGGTTTACTTGCATACCAGCGGACAAAAAAAATGAAATTTGTTTTTGTGGCTGGTGCTTACCTTCTCTTCTTTGGGCAAGCCCTCTACAGTCTTGCAATTGGTCTTCTCACATTTGATTTCCCTCTTCACATTGAATTCATTTTCCTGAACCTAGTGATTGTGCTCCTATTCTACCTAGCAATGCTAAAGTGAGATGATGGACGCCCTTGAACTTGAGGTGAGACGAAAAATTTACCAGACAATCTTAAAAAATCCAGGACTACATCTCAGAGAACTGCAAAGGCAGACAGGACTGGCCATGGGAATGCTCACCTACCACCTAGATGTGCTTGAAAACTCTGGGCTCATCCGCACAGAAGTAAAGGAGAAGAAGAAATGCTATTTCCCATATGCATTTTCCTACAGCCAGAGTTCGCTCATAATGTTCATGCGGGAATCTGTGCCCAGAAAAATTCTGCTCTTGCTTCTTGAAAAGCCCAGAAAGTTTGGAGAGCTTGTAGAGCTAGTTGGCAAAAGCAAATCTGTGGTTTCCACCCACCTGACAAGATTGCTGAAAACTGGAATAATTTCAGCCACTAAGGAAGAGAATGAGAACCTTTATTCACTTAAAGAGCCAGAGAAAGTGAAAGAAACTTTCATAACCTACAGAGAAAGCTTCTACGATGATGCACTAGACAGATTCATTGAACTCTATCTAGAAATGTGAATTCAGAGCAGACATCCAATGCCTGGCAGGTGCAGGGGCACTGTATTTTCTCCGTTTTTGGTAAGTACCCCTCCTTCTTTGACAACATCGCCAGCAAGGTCTATGTGCCCATCCAGGTCTGCATAACAGATGTTTTTTATTCCCAGAGCTGCATGGGTGCCAGCACTGATGCCTACCCTGGTTTCGCTCATGCATCCAATCATGCACTCCATTCCCAATCTCTCTGCTAGATTCGCAATCAGATACGCTTCTCTTATTCCACCGCACTTCATCAGCTTTATATTTACCATGTCACATGCTCGTACCCTTGCAAGCCGTAGAAGGTCATCTGCATCATGCACTGCCTCATCCGCCATCACAGGAATCGGCGAGGCACGAGTAACTTCAGCAAGTCCTTCCATATCAAACCATTTCACTGGCTGCTCTATAAACTCAATCTCTAAACACTCAATTTCTCTCACAACCTTTATTGCGTTTTTCACACTGTAACCCTGATTGGCATCCACCCGAATTCTGAATCCATAACCAAATTTTTCACGAATCGCTTTAATTCGCTCTATATCTTCCCTCCAATCTAACCCGATTTTCACCTTCAGCACCTTTGCACCTTCAGCAAGCAACCTTTCTGCATCCTTCAGTGTCTCCTCCTTGCTTTCAATACCAATTGTAATGGATGTCGTGATGCTCTCCCTATAAAGCCCAAGAAGTTTTGCGACAGGCATTCCAGTTGCCTTGCCAATGGCATCATTCAATGCAATTTCCACACCTGCTTTTGCAGCACTGTTCCCTTTTATCCCTCCCAATCTCTCCCTTATCTTCTCATGTTCCTCTATGTGAAGTCCCTTTATTTTTTTCTCAATTTCTGGCAGCACTGCACAAACTGTCTCTGGGGTTTCACCTGTAACTCCCCTTGATGGCGAGGCCTCACCAATGCCAACAATCCCTCCATCTGTATAAAGTTTAACAAGGACACCAGTGTATCTGTCCGAGCTTCCAGTTGCAATCACAAACATCTTTTTCCTTGGAATCTCCACCTTCTCAAACTCAATTCTCTCAATCTTCATTTATTCTCGCCTCCACTTTCTCGCCTTCCACTTCAATCACAGCATACTTCCCATGTTTTGCCGGGCCAGGGTTCACAACCAGTGTCTTCCCGAAGATTCTTTCAATGCCACTTGCTTCATGTATATGTCCACAGAGTACTGCAACTGGCTTTTTTTCATGGACAATTCTATCAACCGCTACGCTTCCCATCTCCTCTGATATTCTGGCACGCACAAAAGATACAGGAGGCGTGTGGGTTACAAGAACCGTTTTCTCGTCAACGATTCTCTTCAATCCTTCGTAAATCTCTTCCTCGCTGTATAGATTCCCATAAGCCCAGGGCGTCCCATTAGCCCCGCCAAAACCAGAGAATCTCACGCCCTGAAAGTCCTGACTTATTCCATGAAGATGTGTGATATTTTCCTGCACTGAGATTTTCTCAAATGTGTCTGGCATATCACAATTTCCAAGAACGACAAATGCCTTGTGGTTCAATTGTTTCAACAATTCCGTCGCGAATTCATAGGGTCCAAAATGCGTAATATCACCACAAATAACCACAAGATCGGGCTTCTCCGAGAGGACTGCTCCCTTAAGAGTTTCTAGTCCCCTCCGAGAGGCATGAATGTCAGTAAGCTGCAGAATTCTAACCCTCATTTTCTCCTTCAATCTCCTCGGATTCCTCATCAATTTTCATACCAGAGAATATATCAATTACAGGCGGAAGCTTGCCTCTCTTGCTTAAATTCACTGCCTGGGTTTTAGAGTATCTGTGGACTATGTCTGCTTTATCGTCCTCAAAGGACCAGGGTCGCACAATAAGCAACTCATTTTCACGAATCCACTTCTTCTTTCGCATCTTGCCAGGAATTCTGCCAAGCCGTGACTTGCCATCCTCACATATCACCCTGATGTGTGTAGAACCCAGTAATTGATGTGCAATTGCAAACATCTCATTTTTAGATCTATCTGGCAAAGGGACTCTCATGTAGCTTTCAGCACTTTCTTCATTCTTCATCGAGAGAGGTAATAAGGACTGTATAATTAAATCTTTTGAGACCCTATTTCACAGCAAACAATCCCTACACAAACCTATTAGAAGCCAAGCGATGCCGCTGACACAAACACAAACAGTTAAATATTAGAGGAGTTTGTGTAGTTTAGTAAAATTATACGGTGGATTACCATGTATTTCATCGAGCGAGTTGAAGATGTTGTCCGAATACCCCCTTCACGTCTTGGTGACAATTACGAGGAAGTAGCAAAAGAGATTGCAACCCTGAATCAGGAGGGTAAAATCCTGAGCGACAAGGGAATGATTGTTCTGATAAAAAATGTAGAATTGAAAGGAGAGGGCACAATAGTCCATGGTGATGGGGGTGTATATCAGACGGTCGAATATGATGCCCTCTTTTTCAAGCCAGTCATTGGTGAGGTAATCGAGGGTACAGTCGTAGAAATCATGAAGTATGGTGCATTCGTGAGAATCGGACCATTTGATGCTCTCTTACACATCAGCCAGATAATGGATGATCGTGTTGAAATAGATGAGCATAACCAACGACTTCTTGGAAAGGATACACGGAGAGAACTGCGGGTTGGAAACAGAGTGCGAGTAAGAATAGTTGCGGTGAGCTTGAACGAATTTTCACCCCAGGACTCAAGAATCGGTCTCACTATGAGACAACCAGGACTAGGGAGAATGGAATGGCTAGAAGCTGCTGCAGCAAGGCAGCAAAGCTAGAGGTGGAAAAATGCCACAGGTGACTTTAAGAGCATGTAAGAGCTGTCTCATGCTTACAGACGCAGATAAATGCCCAAGATGTGGAACTCCGACCACAAGAGACTGGCAGGGCTATCTTATTGTAGTTGACCACACTAAATCTGAACTCGCAAAGATGAATGGTAGAAATGAAAATGGTAAATATGCCCTCCGTGTCAGATGAGCCGGTCGTACGCTGGAAGATGCCAGATACGTTAAGAGGACGATTTGGAAGGATTGTGGGAAAGATTGTAAAAGTGGATGAGTTAAAGGACTTGAATCCAAAGGAAATTGCCTGCATCGGAGATGTGTGTACAATTTCTCTACTAGAAGCTGGGATAAAGCCGAAAATTTGTATTGTGGACTATGCAACCAAAAGATTTTCTATTGAGGAGGCAAAGGCAAAAATACTGGGGCTGATTGGATATGATAGAATCTTCTGGCTTGTTAAAAACGAGCTGAATGCAAAAATCCCGCCAGATTTCTGGCTTGGGATACGGGTTCGAAATCCACAGTCCACAATCACTCAGGAACTGTGGGACGCTGTTGGATATGCCTATAGTGTAGAAAACCCCACATTGATAGAGGTGAACGGGGAAGAAGACCTCGCTGCCCTTGCATGTATTATCCTGGGAAACATAGGGACAAAAGTTATATATGGTATACCTGATGTTGGGATGCAACTCCTACAGGTGACAGCAGAATTAAAGGAAAATGTAAATGAAGCACTGAAAGAGATGGAGGTGCAAAAATGGAAATAGAGATAATCTCGAAAAGAGAAAATGTGTTGCTGGATAGAACGGAAGTTAGGTTCAAAGTAATCCATGACAAGAGCGGGACACCAAAAAGAGATGATATCAGAGCGAAACTTGCAGAGGTGCTGTCTGTAAACCAGGACACACTTGTCGTAGACCATTTGAACCAGAAGTATGGCGTAAATCAGACCGAAGGTTATGCGAAGGTCTACAAGAATAAGGATGCACTGGGGATAGAAAGGGTGCCTGTGCTCGTCCGAAATAAGTTGAAAGAGAAGAAGAAAAAGGAGACGGCTGGTGCACAACAGGCAAAGTAAGGGTGATTCGAATGTCGAAAGAAAGTCTGACGAAAATTTACGAGGTTTCTGGTGATAAGCTGAACAGAAAGAAAAAAACCTGTCCGAAATGTGGACCTGGTTACTTTCTCGCTGAGCACGAAAACAGAGTGTCCTGTGGTAGATGCGGTTATACTGAATTTAAGAAGTAATGGGCCCGTGGTGTAGTTTGGATATCACAGAGGCCTCCGGAGCCTCAAACTCGGGTTCAAAATGGTTTTAGTGGAGACATTAGAGCCAGGAAAATCCCGACGGGCCCGTTATATTCTGTTTTGCCCGTCTTACTCCCAACCTTGGCATTGTAATCCTGTTGCTCGTCCCGACGGGCCCGTTATATTCTGTTTTGCCCGTCTTACTCCCAACCACTCCATAAACATCGGTCAATTATTGGCTAAAACTTTTCAGATTCGTTATATACTTCATACTGTTATTTGTTAATGTGACGAAGAAGAACAACCTCCTAAAAAACAAGGACTTCGTAAAGTTGTTGATTGCCCAAGGAGTTTCTGATTTCGGAGATGGTGTAGCGTTCCTTGGTTTCATAATGGTGGCTCTATACATTCACTCTGGCGGTGCATTTGAGACCAGTATCATTTTCATCTCCATCTCAATACCAGTAATTTTGATTGGCCCATTTGCGGGTGTCTTTGTGGATAGATGGAACAGAAAGCACACAATGATTGCATCTGATGTTTTAAGGGCTCTGGCTGTTTGTCTACTCCTAGTACTGTCTACGCTCTGGGCAATCTACCTCGTAGTTTTTCTGATTTCAACACTTTCCAGATTCTTTTTCCCGTCTAGAGGTGCAATAATTCCAAACATAGTTGGCAAGGAAAATGTACTCAGAGCGAACGCAATGTCGCAATCGGTGATGTATGCAATGAATGTGCTTTCTCCTTCTGCTAGCGGTTTGTTGATTGCAATGTTTGGGGTGGAAAGCGTTTTTCTGATTGATGCTGCTTCCTATTTATTTTCAGCGGTGATGGTGCTATCGTTAAAGTACAGTGAAAACCCCGGGAACCATCCTCCCGCAAATGTAAACACAGTGGCGAGGGGTATGAAGGTAGGACTAAGAATCCTGCTGCGAACTCCGCCTGTGAAATATATCGTTATTGCTTTCTCAATCATTATGTTGTTTGCTGGTGCCGTCAATGTGCTCTACCTCCTTTTTGTGCGGGATGTGATGCACCTGAATATTGTCTGGGTCGGTTACCTTGAAACAATTTTTGGCATCGGTGCTGTTGCCGGTGGTGCAGTTATTTCCTCGCTTCCCAAAACCACAAAAAATGCTGACCTTCTTGTGGCTGGAACATCCAGTGGCGCCCTGATTGCACTTCTTGCCCTCTTTCCACATCTGTTTGTTGTAGTTCCTGGCTTCTTTTTCGTCGGTTTTCTTATGGTGTTCATCAACACACCACCTGCAGCAATTGCGCAGAAAACAATTCCAGACAGGGCAAGAGGAAGAGTGCTTTCTGTTATGAATGCCACATTCCAGACAATGAGTTTAGTGTCAATGCTCACTGTTTCTGCTATTCTTGCATTTGTTGATATTGCTTCTCTGTTTATATTAGGCGGCTGCATGCTATTTGCCCTTGGCATCATTTTGTTCGGAAGAGAAAAAGTAAGGGAGTTATTGGGGTAAGTAGAAACAGCATTCCAAATCTTAAAATACTCTTCTCCAATCTCGTAAACATGCCAGAAGAAGCAATTCAGAAGGTTGTCCAAACTTTGATGGAGCTTGGTACTGGTGCCCCTGGTCTCCCCTATCTCAGCAGTGATCAGTATATATCTGTGGGGTTTGATAAAGCAAATTTTCGAGAAATAGGAAATCTAATGACTGAAATGCAAGGGAATCTAACTTGTGTTGACGGAGGAAACCTTGAAATCCTTTCTACGCCTGGATTTTCAGTATCTGTTGTAAGAATTGCGAGTGTAACATTCAAAGGACTTGAGAGGATGAAAAACAAATTCCCACAGAGAGTGGAGTGTTTCTGCGTTGTGAGAACTATTTTTGATACTGACGGTAAGAAATTCCATATCTCCTACTTCCCAGTTAAAAGAGAGCATGCGGACTTTCTCCCACGCAATTATACACTCACCGCAGAGCCGGGTAGAATGGAGACACTGTGGGATTTAAATCTTAAGCCACTGTCTGTGATTTCAAACTATGGAAGAAAGTATGCTGAATGGTTTTACCTCAATCGCATCCTGGATTTTATGGAAGAAGGCGATGTTGTGCTTCGTGATGGCATATTCCAGAGTAGCGACGAAACTGAAGCTGGAATTGCAAAAGAGGTCTTTGCAAAAGCAAGAAACAAAGGTGTTGGCCTTATAGCACTCGCAAAAACCTGTTCTCTTCTCACAGACACAGGAATTCCTGTCTCACAGGTGCTCCAGTCACTTGCAGAGCAATGGAGAATTGAGGCACCATGGTATTATTTTCCGATCGCAGAGAATCTCGAGCCAGAAGTTAATGCAGACATCTATTTTGTGAAATTCTGCAATTCAATGGATTATGCATTTAGATTCGAAGTGATGCGTGAGACCCTACCTGAACCTCTATCGCTCCTCTCAATCCTACACATCCACAGCAAAAACCATATCTTTCCGGGCTACCCCTACATCCTCCTCGCTGCAGATAAAATCGCAAGGGTAGAGCAGAAGGAAGGTAAACCTTTATATCTGCGACTCCTCTCGATGCTCGGTAACGATAAAAAAATTCAGAGAGCGATAAAGTCATTAGATGCCCACGACCTGATAAGCAAATATTGAGGGATGAATATGAAAGTGTGTGGCCAGATTGTTTATGGAAGCTTTGGTGAGCTGCTAATAAGAGCAAAAAAGGGTGCGAATATTGAAATTGGAAGCTTGCTTTTAGCTGGTGAAAATCCGACATATCTCCTCCAAGTTTACGACCTTGAATTTGGGAGCCAGCTTGAAAAATCACATCTGGAGCTAACAAGCGGATTGGAAATAGAGAACAAGGAAAAGCTAGAGTTTATTGAAGGAGAAATCCAGAATTATGTGATTGCAAAAGCAAAGGCGGTGCTAGAGGTACGATTGCAAGGAACAGAAAAAAAAGTGTGTGCTCCTAAACGATTACCAGAGTTTTTTTGCACTGTCCGAGAGGTCTCGCCAGAATTTCTTGAGTTTCTAAAAAAGGAGAACCAGGATGGTGTCTTTCTTGGTAATTTGCGCAGTGGCTCCAAAAACCTAGAGATTCCTGTTCGAATACCGCTTGTGGAATCACTTACCCACCATATTCTAATTTCCGCAACAACCGGGAGAGGAAAGAGCAACCTTCTCAAAGTCATGCTCGCAAGCATCTTGAAGAACAGAAATTGTGGTGTTCTCATCATAGACCCCCACGATGAATACTTTGGAAGAAGTGGAAAGGGTTTGAAGGATGTAGAAGGTGCTGATGAAAATCTCGTGTATTATACCACGTCCTCCGGTAATCTGCATGGAAAAAATGTTCGCACATTAGCTGTAAATGTAAAAGACATAAAGCCATGGGATTTCAATGGTGTCGTTAACCTAAGTGATGCCCAAAGTCAGGCAATGTATGTCCTTTATGGAAAAGAAAAAGATAAATGGCTACACATCCTCTTTGATTTGGAACCGGAAGAACTTGCAAAGAATTTGAAAGTTGTTCAGGTGGATACAATTGCAGCCCTAAAGAGAAAACTTAGTTTCGCAATGGAACGGTTTTACGGAGAAGAAAGCAAGACGATTTTCACTACATTACCAGGATATGGTTTAAACACAATCTCAGAGATTTTAAACTTCCTTATCAGCGGAAAAAAAGTAGTGATTGATGCCTCTACTATGAGCAATGAAGCTGAACTGCTACTGGCAAGTGCGTTAGCAAGGGAAATTTTCGAAGAATACAAAAAAAGAAAGAAAGAAGGAAGGCTTGAAGAAAGTCCTGTGGTGAGCATTGTGCTGGAAGAAGCCCCAAGAGTACTGAGAAACGAGGAAAGTATATTCAGCAGTATTGCAAGAGAAGGTAGAAAATTCAAAATTGGATTGATTGGCGTGACCCAACTTGCTTCTCTCATTCCTAACGAAGTGCTTGCAAACATCAATACAAAAATAATTCTAGGCACGGAAATGCTGATCGAGAGGAAAACGCTGATTGAGTCCGCATCGCAAGATCTTTCCACAGATGCAAAGCTAATTGCAAGTTTGGAGAAGGGGGAAGCGCTTGTAACTTCCATTTTTACAAAATTTGCAATTCCAATTTACTCTCCGAAGTTTGAGGACCTTGTGCAAACGAAGGAAAAAAAAGAGAAAAGATTGTTGATTGGATATTAACTTGTTATTGTCTCCATTATTTCGGCTTCTCAATAGTATTGTGAAAAGTATAAATATTCGTTTCAATTCAACATAACGATGCAGCAGGACTTTGAACATGAATTGACACTAGTTAGAAACTATCACGAAAATGGTCATTCTAAAAAGGCACTCCTCTCCCTAAAAAGAATGAAGGAAAAATATCAAGAACGCCAGCATTTATGTAGAATTTCCTTGCTTGAAGCAAGCATTTACTATGACAACAACCACTGGAAGAAAGCAGCAGGGAAGTACAGAGAATCCATCGAGATTTGTGATGACCCAGCAATGAAAATAAAAGCTATAAATGGAATTGCACGAACTTACTGGAGATTGGGAAAATATGAGGAAGCAGTGGGAATGCTCGTTGAAGCTGCTGAAGAAATTGCAAGAATTGATGATAAGAAGCTTGCTGGTGAGAGCAACATAAACATAGGAAACATCTACCTTTCAATGGGCGACTACAAAAGTGCAATTCGTCATTTTGAGATGGCAATAAAAATTCTCACAGAAATTGGAGATGAATATCAGCTTACTAGGGCTTATAACAACATTGGCGAGGCAAATAAACTCTCAGGAAATGTGTCAGAAGCAGTTTATTATTATCTGAAAGCCCAGGAACTAGGGAAAAAATCCGGTAACATTCGTATCTGGGGTTATGCGACTGAAAACCTCGCAGAATGCTATGCAAAACTACACAATTTTGAAAAAGCTAGGGAGAATGCGGAGGAAGCCCTGAAATACTTTAGGAAAATGAAGGACCTGATGATGATTGGAATCACTTTTATGGCTTTCGGGATGATATTCAGGGAGATGAAGGACTTTAAAAGGGCTGAGAGATACTTCAAAAAATGCTTTGCTTACCTGAAGAGGGCTGAAGGATACAACGACCTCATCTTCACATACATAGAATACTCTCGTCTGCTCTGGGCTGAGGAAAAATATGGCTCAGCACTCAAAATTCTGAAAAAAGCAGAAAAACTTGCAATTAAGCTTAATGCAACCAATATAATAGGAGAGATAAGAAAGGAAATCAAAAAATGTGAAATGATGGGAGAATAACTTGGATTACGCAGGAATAAAAACAATCATGGAACTTAGTGCAGTTGCAATGTCAGTTATGCTTACATTACTGCTAGGTATCAACATTAAGGCAGAGAAAACACACATTTTTGTATGGACTGTCGCTTGGGCCATGATTTCTATCAGAACTTACATTTCTCTGTTTGAACCGCTACCTATCGCCATAGCATTTCTGAGGGATTTCCTAATAGTGCTTTCAGACATTCTTTTCTTTCTGGGCATCGCTCATCTACTTGAACTAAATTTTCATTATAGATATTTCATACCTGGCTTATTTCTGTTCTTCCATATAGGTGTTTCCGGGATTATCTATCTCTTTCTAGAGAATCCACTTTGGGGAGCAACATTTACAAATCTCTTTTCAAATCCTGTGCTCCTGTTTATAGTGTTCTACTTTTTTAATGAGGGAAGTTTAAGAACTGGGAATATAGGCCTTAGGATCGTAGGAATTGGTTTCTTACTCTGGGGGATGGATTTTGCAATTTTTGGACCCCTTTACTACGGTGCTGGCTACATCTTCGCAGGTATGTGTGGTTGGACAATTGGTTTCATTGCAAGATTAATTATTCTCCTTGGTTTCGTTCTCCTCCTCCCTAAGAAAAGAGTGAAAAAAATCACTACTTCCTGAATTTCCAGACGGATGCAATCACTTCACGTACAATTCTAGATGCAAGGGCAGCAGTGTTTCCATTGTCAAATGGGGGAGAAACCTCCACTAGGTCAAAACCAACAAGCCGTGGTGCAATAAAATGAATTAATTTTTTTATCTGGAGTGGAGTTAGACCAAATGGTTCTGGTGTTCCTGTGCCTGGTGCAAAAGCAGGGTCAATTCCATCTATGTCTAGCGAGAAGTAAATTTTTTCAAATCTTAGCATATTCATGACTCTTTTCGCAACATTTTCAATTCCTTCCTCATTTATCTGGAAGGCATCAATGAACTGTACTTTTTCATTTGTCTCAAATTCCTCCCTTGAAATCGAGCGAATACCTAAACAAACCACATTATCATGTCCAGCCATCTCAAAAATTCTTCTTGTGACGCATGCATGATTGTTCTTTGAATTCATGTAGCTCTCCCTAAAATCCAGATGTGCATCAACGATGAGAAAGCCAGTGTCCTTAAAGCATCTTGCAGCTCCTATTGTGACCGAATGCTCTCCACCAAGCATGATTGGGAATTTATTAGCACCTACAATCTCTGCAGTGGCTTGCTGGACCAGCTCGACCATTTGGTCGACATCTCCAACTTCCTCAAGATTTCCGAGGTCACAGAACGGGACATCCAGAAGGTCGAGATTATGCTCAAAAAGGAATGTTTCGAAATTGTAGGAATGCTCACGAATTGCATTCGGTGCAAATCTTGCGCCTGGCCTAAACGAAGTTGTTCTATCAAAGGGAGCACCAAAAATCACGAATTGTGCCTCTGCAAACTCTGCAGAAGCATCTGCAAACTTGAGCAACGATGCCATAACTAAATTCTCATTATCTTTCTTCTGCCCATTGCCTCAACATACTGAATTTCTTTCCCTGTCTCTATCTGAGCTTTCATTTCCTCGTCAATCGGCAAAGTGAACTGTTCATAGGTCTGCATGTCCATCAATTGCACCTCATTTCCAGTAATTGCAAGCACCTGTGCACTTCTCTTGTCTATAACTGGTACCTGAACTTTGTGCTTCACTGGAAACACAACACTTCGCTTTGAGCCATCGAAGATGCCAACTGCATCTATCCTCGCCTTTGCCTCTCCGTGTTTCCCTGGTTTCGAGGTCTGGATGCTCAGAATTTTGCATGGTTCATCGTCTATTATGATGTATCTGCCTTCCTTCAGTTCTCTTACTTCTGCCTGTGTCCAACTCATGGTTATCCCAGTGCCGAGATTGTCTGGTTATATTTTAAGTTTTCTGATTAAGGTTTTTCT
>JAVZCK010000030.1 GCA_038874435.1 Thermoplasmata archaeon | reverse complement strand
CTTAGAAAAGAGAGGGTGTCCCATCTTGCTCCAAATGGGACACACTGCGAATGCTTCCTTTCTACCCAAGGAGGTTTTTATATGCCACTCCCAAATAAAGATTTGTAATGGCTATTCTTTATGACCCTCACAGAACTTTTAGCCTGTATTCTAATCTTTATATACTCGTTCCACTATACTATATATTCTCAAAAAAGGTGAAGAATATGGTTGAGGAGAAAAATCAGGATTATGATGCTGAGACGGATGCAAAGAGTGCGTATTCGGAAATCCAGAAGAAGTTACGAAAAAATCCCGTTGCTCTAGATGCGCTTGAATTCCTGGAGCATGATGAATACATTCAGGGCCTGATAGACCATGCCAACAATGTAGCCATCAATCGGTTCAACTACAATGACCATGGACTGACACATTCTAGAATAGCTACAAGAAACGCTCTTTCAATACTGGATTTGCTTAACAAAAGAGGAATTTCACCCAACACTGTTAGAGAGATGACTGGCACTTACGAAGATGCACAGCTTGTGGTTCTTGTAGCAACCTATCTCCATGATGTGGGCAATGGAGTGCATAGGCATATGCACTATCACCACGGAATTTTGCTTCTGAGCAATGTACTGGATACACTCCTTTCTCGCTACTACCAGCCCAGAAAGGTTGCCCGTCTCAAGGCCTCGATTTTCGAGTGCATTTACACGCACGATGAGGCTGTGCCATGCATAAGCATTGAAGGTGGCTGTGTTACAATTGGTGATGGGACTGACATGGCAAATGGAAGAGCCAGAGTGCCTTTTTCAAAGGGGAAGGTGGACATTCACTCAATTTCTGCGTTGGCAATAAAGCGCGTGAAAATAAAGGAAGGCGTTGAGAAACCTGTGCGGATTGAAATTGAGATGACTTGCTCCGCAGGTTTGTTCCAGATACAGGAGGTTCTTGGCCCGAAAATCAAGACCTCGGGTATAAAGGATTATCTGGAAGTTATAGGCACAGTGGATGCGAAGGAAAGGGAAAGAATCTTTGAAAGAATTGAGTTTGATAAAAATGTTGCCAGCCGTTGAATTAATAAAGAACCTTGTTAAATTTCCAAGTGTGCTGGGCTCTGAGGAAAAGATTGCCAGTTTTATCTACGAAAAGCTCAAGCCATTTGCTTCAAAAATTTATTTTCAGGACATAGGGGATGGGAGAAAAAATGTGATTGCATTTGGAAGAAAAGAGAAGGGAAAACCAGTGCTTCTGAATGCCCACATGGATACAGTGGAAGTGATGCAGAATTGGTCTCAAGAGCCGTTTGGTGCTGTAGAGCGAGAGGGCAAGCTCTATGGACTTGGTGCCTGTGACATGAAGGCAGGGCTTGGCATTTTCATGGCTCTGTTTGCAGAATTCAGCGAGAAATTGCCAATCATTTTTACAGCCTGTGCAGACGAGGAAGGCGAATCTCTGGGTGCCTATCGCCTGATAGAGCATCTGAAGGAAAGCGGGTGCAAGCCAGAAATTGTTCTGATTTCTGAGCCAACAAACGAGAAAGTGATGCTTGGAGCGAGGGGCAGAGTGGTGCTTGAAATCAGTGTGCATGGAAAATCTGCACATGGCGCAAGGCCACAGCTTGGCATTAACGCAATTTCAGATGCTGCCAAAATTGTGGAGATTTTTGAGAGGTTAGATGTGGGTACGCATGAAAAACTCGGTTCTGGTTCTTTTTGCCCGCTCAAGATTTCTGGTGGAAGCAACTCCCTGAGTGTGCCAGAGAAATGCCAGCTTCTCATAGACAGACATTATGTCCTCGGAGAAAGTCAGGAAGGAATAAAGGCCCAGGTTGAACGCAAAATCCAGAATCTCAAGCTCAGATCTAATGTGGAAGTTGGCTTCGTGAAGCGAAAAGTGCCGTTTCTAAAGCCATACATCACAGAAGAAACTGGAATCGTGAAGGAATTTGTTGATTTGGTGGGTTCTGAAATAATTTATGGTCAGTCGGTAGGGGATTTCAATCTGTTTGGAGAGCAATGGCCTACCATAGTTTATGGCCCTGCAGGTGGAAACTGGCACTCAGGTGATGAGTTTGTGTATGTGGAGTCCATTGAACGTGTGCATAAAAATTATGTGCGTTTTCTTGAGAAATACCTATGATTTTGTTTCAAGCAATTCTCTGTATACTCTTTCAATTTTATCCACAACCTTTGTTCTCGTGTATTTCTCTTCCACCTTCTTTCTTCCTGCTTCTCCCATTTTTTTCCGCACCTCATCGTTTTCCAGCAAGAACTCAATTTTTTTTGCAAGCGCATCTATGTCGCCCCACTCATAAAGCAGCCCATCCTTGCCATCACTAACAATGTATGGGACACCACCGACACGGGATGCAATAACTGGCTTGGACATAGCCCAGGATTCGAGGAGGACAATACCAAATCCCTCGTACATAGAGGGTAAAACCAAAAGATCTGCATTTGCGAGCAAGCCATATTTTTTCTCCTCATCAACCTTCCCAATAAATTTCACCCTCTTTTCCAGCATAAAATTTGCAGATACTTGTCTTAGATTCACCAGTTCTCCATCATCAGGTCCAACAAAAACAAGTCCAACATTATCTCTCTTAATTTTTTTCAATGCATGGAGAAGATGCACAGGTGATTTTTCGATATGCAATCTACCCAAGAATATAATATACCTTTCGAATGGTTTATTCTCTAATTCCCATTTCTTTCCTAACAATTCATCTGGAAGAAACGGAGGTACATCCTCCATTTTTTTTCTCGGAATTCCCATACCCTCCAGTCGTTGTATATCCAGTTCTTGAAGTGTGGTGATTTTATCTGCAAGTTTGAGTGTGTGCAAACCAATAATGTGGAAATAAAGTGTGTGATAAATTTTATTCATGATTTTTTTTGTTGGAATTTTGACACCATGCATTGTTGAAAACACGATTGGAAGTTTTTTGTGGTATTTTCTAACAAGGTAATCGTTTGTCAACATTCCGAAGCCATTTAAATGGATGATATCAACGCCAGTAATTTGGGGTACAAACAATGAAGTATAATACCCAATTCTGAGCTTGTATGGATATCTAAATACCTTGATGCCTTCATGTTCATCATAAGATTTCAATTTTTTAAAATCTGGTGATATGTTCGAACAATGTACGCTTACCTCATGCCCACGTTTCATCATTTCTTTTGCCACATCTAACATCACCTGTTCAATTCCACCAGTTACTGGCCAGAAATGATTACTCACATACGCAAGTTTCACAAAAGAGGAAATATACAACTATGTGATATAGATTTTGTGAGTAAACTTTATCTATTGGTATCTAATCTTCAATCTACAGGAGGTAAATCTATGAAGAAAATTGCAGTTTATGTTGGAGTTGTGTTGCTTTTTGCGAATGTATTTGTGGTTCTTCAGTACAGCGAGGGTGTAGAGATGCATAATCTCTTTGGCACAACTCTTCTCCCAGGTCACAAATACATGCAGATAGCCACAGGTGCGGACAACAGTTTCTCATTCTGTATAGATGCTCAAGATTGTATCCATACGGTCTTTGCAAAACAAGTGGGAACAAAACAGAACCTCTACTACAAAAAATTCTATCCAAATCATACTGCAGCTACAGATGAAATTCTGCTATATTCTCCATCCACTGGGTTTGTGAAATACCCGAAGATTCTTTTTGCTACAGGTACACTACACATTTGCTTCTCATCAAACGAAACAGGAAACTATGATGTTTATTACATGAAGGTAGATACAAATGGCAATATTCTTCTTGCTCCATTCAACATCATTGGTAATTTTGGAGTATATACGGCAACAGATGTTACATTTGGAATGGATTATGATGCGAATGGGAATATATATGTGGTAATATGCAGAAGCCAACCAAACAGGGCAATGATAACTAGAATAGATTCAAATGGTATTCAGAGTGACTGGAATTACAGAGGAAACATTGGAAAAATATTTTATATTAATGGGGATGCGTCTGCAGAATTTCCGAGGATATTGATAGAGCGAGAGAAATCAATTGCCCATATTAGTTATGGAGATATGGTTGCAAGTGGGGGCTGGCTTTCAGATGAGTATTATCTTTCATTCAATGTAACTACTGGAAGTACAGTAGTCGCTCCAGTTTGTCTGGAGAATTATGGGGATGGGTCATCCAATGGCCCACTTGTTGTAGATACAGCTGGGAGAATACATCTATTCTGGCACCAGTGGGACTCCTCAAGTGCTACAAGAATCTGGGCGGCAAGGCTCTCGCCGTCTGGAGCGATTCAACAAACATTTGAACCCTTAATCAACACACCGAGTGGGTTTTTTGCAGAACCTGGATATGCATGTTACAGAGATCAAAGAATTTACTTTGCTTCAGCATATGACTATCCTGATGGTAACCATAATATGAGACCTCACTTCGCAGTGATCGGAGAGAGTGAGAACATAATTACCAATCTCACAAGAATTTCCAACAATTATGGCTTCCCTATGGGGATAGAGTTCTCCAGTTCAGCCAAGCTCCACATTGCCTACACCACAGGCCTAAATCCACCGGTAGAACTTGGAATTTCGTATGAGCCGTTTGTGGACCCTACAGTCATGAACTTTTCTGTTTCTGACAACAACCCCTACGAAGGGGAATCTGTTTGTCTTGCAGCAGAGATTGGGAATTTGGGCTATGATATGCTGGATAGCGCAACCGTGAGCTTCTATGAGAATTCACCAGAGCAAGGTGGAGCGTTAATTTCCTCCATGCCAATAACAAACCTTGCCCATGGAGCAACAATTCCATTAAACACCACATGGATTGCAAAGCAGGGCTACTACAATCTCACGGTGGTAATTTCCAGTTCAAATCCAGCGGATTCGAACAACACGAACAACCGTGCTACCATTTTCATCTATGTAGGAAAGCCAGACCTTGAGATTTCTGAGACAAATATCACGCTTTCAAACACGGCACCAGTGAGCGGCGAACTTTTAACAATTACTGCAAAAATAAACAATCTCGGAGATGGGAAGGCAGTAAATCCAAAAGTGCGATTTTATCTTGATGGGATTCTGCTCGGAACGGACATCACTATTCCAGAAATAAAACCAAGGAACTCCACATTTGTTCAGACCCAATGGATAGCTTCTGGTGGTAACCACACTCTCGTTGTGTATTTAGACCCTGCGAACCAAATTGCGGAGGAGAACGAGACCAACAACAATGCAACCAAGCAAATCTATGTGGATGCAAATCTTCCTGATTTTGTTGCAGGTTCAATCGGGCTGGAAGCAGGGATAGTGGCTGGCAGTCAGACGAATGCCACGCTCACAATAGCAAACCTAGGTAATGTCAATGCTACAGCAAAAATAAAGGTAATGCACAACACTGCAACTTCCCTCTACACCCAAGAGATTCCAGCCAATTCCACAATCAACATAACTCACCAGTTCACACCATCGCCTGGAACAAACACGATTGAGGTATTCGTTGACCCAGACCATGAAGTGATGGAGACAGAGGAAAACAACAACTATGCAACCAGATCCTTCACGCTTCTTCCAGACATTGAGATTTCGCCAGCAAACATAACGAACGAAACTGGAGAGCATGGACATGACTTCAATCTTTCTGCCAAAGTGTACAACCTGGGTGGTGTAGCTGTTTACAACATAGCTTTCCAGGTGGTTGAAAACAACAACACAATTTCAGCTGGCTATATCCCATTGGTTCCAGCATATTCTTATGCATTCTACAATTTCAGCATGAACACAACTCCCGGCTGGCACTTGCTCAGATTTGTGGTGGATGGCGAGAATGCAGTGGCTGAAGCAAACGAGAGCAACAATGAAGCTTTGTTCAGCATTTTTGTTTCGCCATTGCCAGACCTTGTCGTTCAGGGCCTAACTATCACTCCTGGAGAAATTGACGAGATTGCTGAGATTATGGTAAGTGCTACTGTGTTCAACAACGGCTCAGCACCGGCCCACAATCTTTCAGTCAGCTTCTATTTAGATGGGGCTGAGTTTGAAGTGGACAAAGTTTCTACCCTGAATCCGAATGAGAGTTTACTTTTCAGTGGAAAATGCCTTGCACCGCATGGACAGAGAACAATCACAGTCAAAGCTGACCCTGTGAACACAATCAGGGAGATAAGCGAAGCCAACAACGAGGCCACAAAAACAATTGAGGTGGCACCGTTGCCAGACCTGATAATAGAGAATCTGAGTGTTTCCCCTGAAAAAATTGATGTGCGAACCGATGCATATGTAAATCTCACTATAAATAACGGTGGCTGGGAGACAGCCACAAACATCACAGTTGCTTATTACATCGACGGAACAAAATTTGGAACCTACACAATCCCATCCCTGGCTCCAGGTCAAAACATCACCATTACCGAAAAGTGCCTCTTGCTTGAAGGCACACACATTCTTTCAGTGAGGTTGGACCCAGAAAACAATGTCAAGGAACTGAGCGAGGAAAACAACGAAGCCACACAGGTCGTTGAGGTGGCGTCGTTGCCAGACCTTGTGGTGCAGGCGATGGAATTATCACCAGAAGAAATTGATGAAGCTACAGACATCCTCGTGAACGTCACTGTGTGGAACACTGGTAATGTATTGGCCAGTAATTTTACTGTTGCGTTCCTGATAGATGGTGTCGTGGTGACTACAACCAATGTGTCTCAGCTGGGTGTCGGGGAAAACATAGTCTGCAGTGCAAAGATGAGGGCTGAGCCAGGTATAAAAGTGCTTGAAGTAAGTGTGGACAGCCAGAACACGGTTAAAGAACTCAACGAAGCCAACAATGAAGCTACGAAAACTCTTGAAGTTCTGCCGCTACCTGACCTTGCAGTTGAGGGGTTCGTCATCGAATCCCAGATACTCTGTGGCTTTGAAACTCAGGTTTCTGTAAATCTCACAAACAACGGACACGAGAAGGCAGAGAACTTTTCGCTTGAAATTCTAGCTGGAGCTGATGTAATTGCCAGCACGAGAATACCGTTGTTAAATCCCGGTGTCGCAGCCAAGATAAACTTCACATGGACACCCGATTACGCCGGGACAAAAGTTCTGACTGTGATTGTTGACAGGGAGAATGCAATAAGAGAGGTAAATGAAACAAACAATGGCTACCTCTTGAATGCCACGGTCAGCACTGCTGTGTGCGATGTGAGTGTTGAGGTAAAGGTTTTAACAGAGAGTTTAAAGGTTATGGCACCAGCTGAACTTTTGATTACACTGAGAAACAATGGTGTTTACAGAGCCGAAGTGAACCTGAGCGTTTACATTGACGATGCAATCTACGATACCAGAACAGTGGTTATAGAGCCGAACTCAGGGATAACCCTGAATCTCACCTACATCTGGATTTCGTCAGGCACAAAAAAGGTAAGAGCAGAGGTTAATCTACCTGCAAATCTTACTGACAACAACACTCAGAACAATGTAGCAACAGAGAGCGTTGTGGTGATAGAGGAAGCAGGGATGAATCCATGGTTTATCTGGCTGATAATCGCAGTTGTGGAAGCGGTTGTGATTTTGTTTCTTCTTGTACATATTATTCTCAGAAGAAGGAAGCCAGTTTCAGAATCTTCGGAAAATGAGGAGCAGGCAAAAGAGGAGACAGCAAAAAATAAAAAAGCAGAGAAAAAGAAATATTAAACCTTCATCCCTGTAATTTCTCCAGCAAGAACAAGTCACACATAATCCTCTTGTACAGCTAATACATCCGTGCTATTGCGGCACTTAGAGTATCTCTCAAGCAATTCAAAGTTCATCTCTATAAATTTTTCTCCCCATGTATAGATAGACAATACCTGTTTAGCCGCGGCTTTCTCCCCGATGATCCAGAGTGCGGCACCAGCTGCTTCCACAGTTGAGAGTATTGTCCCCATTCCAAAGTGTACGGGATTTGTAGGAACTAGATAGGGAAGAACCCTTGTGTGTCTGAAAACCCGATGGATTTTTTTTAAAGCGTCAGGCATATTCTCGGTTTTTTTAATCTCCATGAGTTTCTTCCAGGAGCAATCTATGACCGTGATTCCATTTTCGAGACAGATTTCTCTATCTTCAGGAGAAAATGCAATTTGGGCAAATGGTGTTAGCAGAACACCAAATCTAGCATTCATTGTAAAGTTATCTGCGTATCCAAACCTCTCCATTTTCCTTGCAGTGCACTTTTTCGGGTCGCATTCGTCCATGTGTACGATGTAAATTTTAGGTTTAGAGCTGTTCACCGTCACCAACAACCCTGTCTATTATTACCTGCCCTGGAGAAATTTTCACATTGTTTCCAATTATGCTCCTCTCTACCTTCACATTGTTCCCGATAATTACATCGTCAAATATGACGGAATCAGTAATTATTGTTCCTTCGTGGATTGTGCAATTGTTACCTATGCAGGTATTTGGTCCAAGCGTGTATCCCTTTCCACTCAAGTTTTTACCTACAGCCACTGGCTCAAGCAGGTAGCCCTCGATCTGAGATTCGATTTTTCCAAGACCATGAGTAAGTAAAAATCGGTTAGTGTCAAGGAATTCTTTCGGTTTGCCGCAATCAATCCAGTATCCTTGAAATTCAAAGCCATAGAGACCATGATCAAGAACAGATGGAAAAACTGCTCTTTCAAGTGAAACCTCTCCCTCGGGTATGAACTCCAGAATCTGCTTTTTGAATATGTACATCCCCGCATTGATTTTTCTGGATGGAGCTTCGCTGAGTTTCGGTTTCTCCTTGAAAGCAAGGATTCTATTATCTACATCTAGTTTTACAACTCCATATGCTTCTGGGTTTTCAACTTCCCAGAGCGCAATCGTCCCTATTCCCCCATGCTTGATATGGAATTTTTCCATCTCTTTGAGGTTAAGCGATGAAAAGTTATCAGCATTGAAGACAAAGAAAGTATCTGTGAGATATTCTCTCACATTTCTTATGGCTCCACCCGTGCCAAGTGGTGTGGTCTCATTAACCACAATAACCTCACGCCCACAATCGTTTTTCTCAAAGAATTCTCGAATTTTTTCAGCCATGTAACTTACTGCAATTACAACCCTACTTACATCTTCAGGGAAAGTATCGATGAGGCGAAGAATCATTGGTCTGTTTACAACTGGTAATAGTGGCTTTGGCGTGGTGTATGTCAAGGGCCTTAGTCTTGTACCCAATCCCCCTGCCAGAATGACTGCAGTTTTTGCCATCTTCCCTCATTCGGATTTAGGCATGATTGTTACAATGTTGTTTCCTCTGAGTATAATTGTGCCTAGTTTACGGACATTCCCCTGGTTTGTTTCTTCTGTGTCTTCCAGCACCATGTTCATATATTCGTCGTAGCCAATTAACTTGCCTTCTATGATCCTATTGTCCTTTAGCAAGAGAGCCACACGTTTGTTCATTGTTTTTTCCAGTATGTTTAGCGGCATCACCATGGTAATCACTGCATACTCCCAAATATACGGATAATTTAAATGTTTTGGAAGGTGCGGAAGAAACGCAGGAATGCTTGGAAAAAAGATTTAGAGGTAATCTCCGAGTATTGCCCTTGAAATTATGCTCAAAATGATTCCAATACCAAACACAGACCCAACAAAAACTTCGAATCCCTTCCAGAGATTAACATTGTATTTGACTGCAAGAAAAATCAGCAGTTCAATAATCCCAAAACCAGAGCCAGTACTGATGAGAAAACTTCCAATCCTCACATGATTCCTAGCAACTAAGTAACCTCCAGCAACGACCGTAAATCCTCCGAGTGCCCCTAAAAGCACAAGGATGGTTAAGAATATGCTTACAAAAGGAGCACCAATCTCTAAAGACCCTAGATAGCTCAGGATTTCCTCTAACAATTCATTGTGGGCAGAATAGCCAGCAACTATTAATAAAAATCCTCCTATGTAAGCTAGAATAGAAGAGAGCTTCCTCTTTTGCTTTTTCATCTTTTACACAACCTCAAGTGAGAAATCTATTGCACGGGCTGAATGTGTTAGCGCTCCCGCAGAAATCACATCGCAGCACTTTGCATATTTCTTTATATTTGATTTATTTATCCCACCTGAGACCTCCACAAGAATCCTGCTGTTGATTTCTTTGATTTTTTTGTAGGCCTCCTCAGCATCGCTGATTTTAAAATTATCCAGCATTATAATGTCCACACCTAATTTCGCGCAAATCACAGCATCATCAATTGTTCGCACTTCTACCTCAATCTTTTTGGTGAAAGATGCTTTTTTTGCCAGTTTCACAGCCTCTTCCAGATCGCCAATTACTGCAATATGGTTTTCTTTTATTAGCACTGCATCACTGAGCGAGAACCTGTGCGGATCTCCACCACCTATAATCACGGCTTTTTTCTCAAATTTTCTAAATCCGGGTGTTGTTTTCCGTGTAGCAGCAATTCTAACTTCCGGATTAACCTCAATTGCCATTTTTACGAGCTCTGCAGTCATTGTGGCGATTCCGCTCATTCTCATAAGGAAATTAAGAGCAAGTCGCTCCCCAAGCAAAATTTTGGTAGCATCTCCCGCCACAAACAGCACTTTTCTGAATTTATCAACAGTCTCTCCGTCCTTATACTGGAGAGTGACATTGCATCCAAGATGCTCGAAAATGCGTTTTGCTTCATCGGTGCCAGCAACTACACAAGCCTCCTTGCAATGCACATATGCCTTTGCGTAGCGGTTACCTGAAAAAAGGGCAGCACTGGTAATGTCACCAAAAGGAGCATCTTCTCGCAAATATTCCTCAATTTCTTCATCTGTAATGTTTAACTCATTCATAATAGGAGGAAATAGCATCGGCAGTAAAAAAGGTTTGGGATTCTCAATCTCCGAAAAATTTTTTGAGGTCTTCACTTGGTTCCGCAGTTTTCTGAAGATGTTCTAAGAAGTCAGAAAAATGAACTGCTCTGCGGTCTAGAATGACCGCCACACCCTTATCTGTCTCACTTCTTATTAATCTTCCAATCGCCTGTCGCATCTTTCTTGCAGTGGGTGCATGCACAGTGTATTCCCAGCCCTTCCTGAATTTCATGTCATAGTAAAGTTGGAGTGCCTTCTGTCTTGCTGAGGGTTTTGGATAGGGAACTCCAACAATCACAACAACCTCCAACTGTTTATCTGGGAAATCCATGCCTTCACTTAACCTGCCTCCTGCAACTGCGAACATTACCTTTGCCCTCGTGCAATCTCTGAACTTCTCAATTATGGCTCCCATTTCTACGCTGGTGAGTTCTCTACTCTCCACATAAACGTCCTTGTCAATCCTGTTTTCAATTCCAGAGGTTATGAACTTCTCAAGCAGCCCAAAACTTGGAAAGAATACTATCATGTTTCTTTCAGTAGCGTTGCAGATTTCCACGAGTTTTTCACCAATATGGGCAAGAATTTCTGGAAATGTTGAAATTTCCTCGTATCTTGTTGTAACACTCGGGTCATATAGCAGAAGCAAATTCTCCTTCGGAAATGGGGAAGGGAGAGAGAGCAACGTCGTTCTCTCCCTCGGAAGGCCCATACTGTCCCTGTATTCTACAAGAGGTGCCAGTGTTCCTGATAAGTGTATGCTTGCGTGAACTGAGCAGAGTGGGAGTCCAGCCACACCCGGATCTAGACAGAATCCGATAATTTCAGGGTTATCTCCTCCTCTTACAAGCTTAGTATATTCCTCCCCGGTTATTGAAAACCATGAGAGTATAAAGCTAGCAACTGCACGCATATAGGAGCGAGGAAGTTTTCGCGCGAGTCTTTTTTTCTCGCTGTAAATCTCACCTAGCTGTAGTAGGTCTAGAACAATCGTTTTAAGCTTGTTTGTGTCAATTTTCAGTTTTGAAAGTATGTAGGTTTCTACATAGTCGGGGGGCACAAAGCCCTCCTCTTCTTTTGCAAATTCTTCAGCACACTCTTCCAACATTTTTTCAATCACTTTAAGAAAGTCGGCTGCGGGGACACAGCTTCCAAGTACTGGGTTATCCATTTCTTCTGCCTCGTTTATGGCAGTATGCACAGTAAATTTACTTAACTCAATGCTCTGCAATTCTCTGCAGTAATCCAGCAGATTATGGGCTTCGTCAATGACAACGATTAGTTGTTCAATTCGTGCATTCCACCAGGTAAGCAAAGCTCTTTGAATGTGTGGCATGAAAAAGTAAGCGTATGGAGCTACAATTACATCAGCATCTCTTGAATTGGCTTTTATCCATTCGTAGGCACAGATATTGTGTTCCTTGGCATACTGGTAGACATCCTCAACACTGTTCACTTGCTTTGAAAAACATAACTCGGGACTCTCAGTAGTGAGCAAATTTGCAAAAAATGGACAACCCTCAGAAACCTCGAGTATCTTACTGGTCTCCTCATCCACGAAAAAAATCTCGGTGTTAGTGCTAGCTGTTGTTAAACTCTTCAATGTGTGTTTCTTTCTATCTCTGCAGAGCTTGGCTAGTTCTTCAGAAACTGCAGATTCGAACTCTCTGAACAGCATGCAAAGGTTTACCCTTCCCTGGAGTCCAACGGCTGTGAATTCTATTTTTTCTCGTATCTTTCTCAGTTCTTTGAAAACTTGTTGTTGCTGGGTGTTGGTTTTTGTTAGGTAAAGTAGTTTCTTTCCGTGTTTGAGTGCATATTCCACAGAAGGAACGAGTACAGCTACAGTTTTTCCACTCCCAGTTGGAGAATCAATCAACAGATGCCCCCTTGAAGAAAGGACATTTCCCACAACCTCCACAATTTTTTTCTGGTTCTCTCTAGGAGTGTAGGGGAAAGAGTACATAAGATTACTTGGCCACAATCTCAAATTCAAAGTTAGGTGTGATCACGAGCGGATAATATTTTCTGTCATGTTTGGTTTCTCTCATCTTCACAACGCCAACAAATAGGTTCATAACGCTGTTTATTCTGCGGAGGTCTGTGTGAATAATGCCATCTGCAAGGAACTCTTCTACGCCATACTGGCCATACTCGCTGTTCTCGCCACGCATTTCTGTGATTAAAAAGGCGGTGAGATTCATATCTCTTAATGTTTCGAAAAAGTAAAACAGCTGGTCTCTTGGATTCTTCATGTCGGAGATTGCATAGAGTGCGTTAAGCGAATCTAGAGCGAGATAATCAAATCCGATATCCTGCTTAAAGGTTTTAATCTGATTAATCAATGACTCGAGCCAGTCCACTTTTTCGCTTGGGAACTCTTTCAGCTGCTTTCTCAAGAACCCCAAGTCGATAATTGCAAACTTATCTTCAATTTCAGCTAGTTTCATTCCTACTTTTCCCGCTCTACGTAGAATCAAATTTCGCTTTTCTTCAAGGGAAATGTAAAGGGCTTTTCCATTTCCTCGCATCACATTTTCATAGAGGGTATGGAGCACCAGCAGGGTCTTCATGCTTCCTGCTACCCCACTTACAAGGACGACATGTCCGATTGGGATACCTCCTTCCATTTTTTCGTCGAGCCCTTTTATGAATGTTGGAATTCTATCCATAATTTACACCCCATTATGATGCCTGGTTCGATTTTTTCTCAATTATTTTTATCAGTCCATCATAAATTTTTGCAGCAAATTCTTCTCCGCTCATACCTGCGCATACTTTTCGAATTTCCTCTGCTAGCTTGAGGTATTCATCTCTAGAAAGGTCACTTTTTCCGTTAAGTCCAAGCTTCTTTTTCTGCATTTTGATTGTAGCTCGGACCATATCTCCGAACATCATTCTGAGATATTCCTCAATTGCTGAATCAAGGTCTGTGGTCATATTTCACCGATGTTCTTTAATGTCAATGCAATATATAACCTTTTTTAAAAATGGAATGAGTGAGTGCTTCTGACATCCTAAGTATGGGCAGTAAAAACTAAAGAAAAGAGAACAGAGAGATGTAAGAATTTTTGTGCGCGAAAAAGAGTTTTTACTGAGATCCTATCTTGAAGACCTTTGTGCCGCAATTCGGGCAGACACCCTGCATTGCTGGCTTCCCGTTCTTCATGGTGACCTTTTGGGCATCCTTCATTTCCACCTTTTTCCTGCATTTAACACAGTAAGCTTCCACCATGTTTTTCACCATGGCGAGCATAGTTGTGGGGTATTTAAAGATAACTATGTCCGCAGTATCTCCGAAGAAGTTGGAAAAGCTAGATACTCACTACTACCCAAAAAACCATTAGAAAGGGAATTGATGTGGACATACTACCGGGAAACCTACTGATTTTTTCCCGGCCTACACCCCTATGGC
>JAVZCK010000029.1 GCA_038874435.1 Thermoplasmata archaeon | reverse complement strand
ATATCAAAGGGATTAATAAAACTTTCGGTGCGCTCATGGAAAATTGCATACTGGCAAGACGGATTTACTCCTGAGGTATCAAAATCTCATTGTGCCTATTACACAATCTTTGGGAAGTTAGTGTGTAATGGCTATTCTTTATGACCCAAAATTAAGTAGTGAAAAATTGTTTCCAACTTTGATGTGTTTGATAAGCTAGACATTTATAAATACAAATATATGATAGTGTCCACCTTCCCAAATCACTTAACTTTTGACAGGCTCGTTTGTTGGAAAAATTAATATTAGAGAATATGTTATTCTGCCTGTATTCGGATGTGGTTTCAATGAAGTTGGAGAGCAAAACTACGAAGAGTTTAGGGCTTAGAAATGGCAGAGACAACACCCGTGGTTTTACAAATGGGCTGACAAATGGATTCACCAACGGGAATGGCTACAGGAATGGGAGAAAATTGAAAGAGAGCAGAAGCCATGGCAAAATTCTGGCAGTATTTGTGCTTGCAATGTTAGTGCTGAGCGTTGTTGCGGTTCTCACATGGGAGAGCAGCAATGCTGGTGCCATCAAAATAGATGGCAGTTTTGAGGACTGGCAAAGTGTGGCAAAGACTCCAAAGGAAAGGGATTTTGGTGTGCCAGAGAACATTGACATTGAGGAGTATGCAACTGCAGAATCTGGTAAGAATGTGGCGTTCTATGCGAAGGTGTATGGCAATTTGCTTGCTGGCGATGGTAGATACATTATTGAGGCACCATCTGATAACCCAGTGTATGTAGCAAATCAGCGAGAAACTGCAATTCCAAATGTAAATGGCAGAGATGTGGCTTATGTGTTTGTGGACACGGACAACAACGCAGCAACTGGCTTCAAGCCATCTCCAAACTTTGCAGTGGGTGCGGACAAAGCAATAGAAATTGTGGGCAAGAACGGAAAGATAGAGGCAAGCAGGGTGCTTACATTTGCAGGTGTGGTGCAGCAGGAGTGGACATGGGTAATAGGCGAGAGTGTGGCTGCAGCCACAAATGGGAAGCAAGTGGAGACCATGGCTGGCAAAAGTATGCTGGGTGTTGGTGAAAATTATGCAGTTTACTTCTACATGATTGACTGGCAGAACATGGAGTGCAAGCTGGAGAATGCATTACGGTGCGAAAATGCCAAAAGCTCAATGTTTAACTTGTATTTGAATGGCTACACAGAGACGAGAACAAAGAATGAGCAAATGGATGTGAAGGAGATCCATACCCCTATACACATAATTGGCGATTTGGATTTTGCAAATCAAGCACAAAATGAGGGTTGGCCTGGTGATGGAAGCCCAACTAACCCTTATGTAATTCAGGGTTATGAGATAGATGCTGGTGGCGGAAGATATTGCATCTGGATTGAGAATACGAATGTGTATTTTGAGATACGAAACTGCACTCTTCATGGTGCGACAGATAGCAGCGTTTTCCCATATGGTTCTGGGGTTGTGCTTCAGGGCGTCCAAAATGGAACAATCGTTGGTAACACTGTGACAGGAAATAACAGAGGAATATATTTCTCGCCTGCTAGTAACAACACTGTCAGAAATAACAATATATTTGCAAACTCACTTTATGGGATATTCTTAGTTTCTTCTAACACCAACATACTCAGAGATAATAATATAACTGACAATATTAATCATGGGATTTATTTGTCGTCTTCAAACTCTAACACGATTGCAGGCAATAATGTTTCTGAGAATTTACAATACGGAATCTATATGCTATCTAGTCAATACAATAACCTCTCGCTTAATACTGTCTGGCACAATTCACTATACGGGATTATTATGGTTGTTTCAAAAAACAACAATCTACTATATAACTGGATACTTAATAATATGGACTATGGTGTGTACATTGCGACTTTATCCAATGGGAATACTGTTCATCATAACAACTTTATTGCCAACAGAGGTGCAGGCAAAGGTGTTTACGGTAACTGCCAAGCATATGACGAGGTGGGTGGCAATTACTGGTATGACAACACAGCTCAGGAAGGCAATTACTGGAGTAACTGGGATGGCAATGGATGGGGAACCGGTTCAGCTTATTCTATTGATGGTTGGACATCAAGTGATTGGTACCCTCTTTCGAAAACAAACTTGCATTTGCCGATTCACATAACCAGTAACAGCGAGTTTACCCCAATGAATGGGGTCGTAGGTGGGACTGGGTCTCTAGATGATCCATACATAATAGAGGGCTGGGAGATCGATGCTCATGGAAAGACATATTCCATTTGGATAGAAAACACAAATGTTTACTTCATAATAAGAGAATGCAATCTCTGGAATGCTACTGATTTAATGAGTGCACCATTCGGCGCGGGCATTGCTCTTCGGGGTGTGCAGAATGGCAAGATAGAAAGCAACAGGTGCAACAATTCTATGTACGGGATATATGTTTATAGCAATACGATGAACTGCCAGATCACCAAGAACGATGTATCAGAAAATATCTGGTTTGGGATTGATATAGATAGCTCTGGGAGTAACACAATAGCAGAGAATAGTGTGTACGGCAACGATGTCCATGGAGTATATCTTTCTTCCGCAAGTGGCAATACAATGGCATGGAATTATGTGAGCAATAATTATAATTACGGCATAGTTTTGGATGCAATGAGTAATAATAACATCATAAGATACAACAAAGTGGATACAAATAAGTATGGAGTGTATATCTACTCCTCAAATTCTAACATCATAATTCATAACTGGTTCAATTACAACAAGAACTATGGAGTTTATATCACATACAGTTCCACTGGTAATGTGATTCACCACAATCATTTCGTCCACAACAATGACCCGGTAAAAGGATACACAGGGAATTGTCAGGCATACGATAGTGTTGGTGGAAATATTTGGTATGACAGTGGAGTATTTAAGGGCAATTACTGGAGTAACTGGGATGGAAATGATTGGGGTACACCTGGGGCTTATCCGATTTATGGTGGTGGAGGTGGGAGCGACTGGTATCCGATCTCTTCACCAAACTTCTACATGCCAATTCATATAACCAACAATGCAGAGTTCACATATCAGAATGGCGTCGTTGCTGGCTCAGGAACTCAAAGTGACCCATATATCATTGAGGGCTGGGAAATAGATGCAGAAGGTGGCACATATTGCATCTGGATTGAGAACACAGATGCTTATTTCGTCATAAGAAACACCACACTGTTGAATGCAACTACGGGTGGAGGTGGGGCATATGGTGTTGGAATTGAGTTGGAAAACGTCCAGAACGGAATAATAGAGAACAACACTTGCACTGGCTTGCAGTATGGAATCTACATGTTTTTGTCTAGATACAACACAGTCACAGGAAATACACTCTCTAACAATTTTGCACACGGCATGTACTTGGAATCTTCAGATTACAATGAAATCAGAGAAAACAGCGCTGCAGGCAATATTGTAGGTGTGTCACTAATTGGGTCCACTTATAATACAGTAATTTACAATAGGGCTGTCGACAATTCCAATTCGGGAATTTATCTCTCCTCTGCAAGCAATAATACCATCGCAAGCAACGATGCTACAAACAATTCGCTCATAGGTATTTGCTTCTTCGATTCAGATTACAACACTATAAGTGAAAACAATGTTTCTAGCAATCAAATACACAAGCATGGCCTTTATCTAAATAATTCACACAACAACACTATAATAAACAATATTGCAGTCGGGAACTCAAATGGCTTCTCTCTCTACAACAATTCAAACGACAATAACATAACAGGTAACAATATCTCCCAGAACTACGAGGGCATATATCTATATGATCATTCATGCAATAACAAAATAACTTACAACTGGTTCTGTAACAATGAGTATTATGCAGTTTACATTCTGTATGGCTCTGCAGGTAACATAATCCATCACAACAACTTCATCGGCAACAACGGTGCGGGTAAGGGTGTTTCCGGAAATTGCCAGGCCTACGATAGCGTGGGCGGGAACTCCTGGTATGACAACGCAGCACAGTTAGGTAACTACTGGAGTAATTGGGACAGCAAAGACAATGGCACTGCAAGTGCTTACCCGATAGATGGCGGTGCTGGTGCGAGTGACTGGTATCCTCTGGGAAGCCCTGTGAGCGAACTATCAGCGCACTTCCTCCTTGCGGTGGTTCTCTGCGTCCTCATCGGACTTGCAGGTGTTCTCCAGAGAAAAAGGTAAATCTATTTTCTATCTTTTTTCAATTTTTCTTTCGCTATTTTTCGTTTCAACCAAGAACCGAATATCCAGCATTTCCTTTAAATACTCCTTCAAATTTCCCATTTTCATGAAGATAGTGGAATGCATCCCAAACATAAGTGAAGGGCAGAGAACTGAAGTGATTGAAGCAGTTGTTGAGGAAGTTCGCAGAACACAGAATGTCCAGTTGTTGGATGTTGAGTCAGATAAAGACCACAACAGAACTGTAATTACATTTATAGGTGAGCCAGAAGCATGTGCAGAGGCAGCGTTTCGTCTCACTAAAAAAGCAGCAGAACTGATTGACCTGAACCAGCACAAGGGTGAGCATCCCAGAATTGGAGCGACCGATGTAATTCCATTCGTTCCAATCATGGGCGTGACAATGGAGGAATGTGTGGCTCTTGCAGAAAAACTTGGCAAAAGAATTGCTGAGGAACTCCAGATTCCTGTTTATCTCTACGAGGATGCAGCTAAAAAACCAGAACGCAAGGATTTGGCAGTTATAAGGAAAGGAGAGTTTGAGGGATTGAAAGTGGAGATAAAGAGGAACCCGGAAAGGGCACCTGATTTTGGAAGACCAGAACTGCATCCGACAGCAGGTGCAACCGTTGTTGGTGCAAGAGTGCCACTGATTGCTTTCAATGTGAACTTGAACACTACCGATGTTGAAATTGCAAAGAAGATTGCAAAAGGAATAAGGTTCAAGAATGGTGGCTACAGATATGTGAAAGCGATGGGTTTTGACATAAAGGAAAAGGGGTATGTCCAGGTTTCTATGAACCTCACGAATTACAAGGGCACTCCTATGTTCAGGGTTTTCGAGACGATAAAGAGCGAGGCAGAAAGGTATGGAACCAGCATAAGAGGAAGCGAAATCATCGGACTTTTGCCGATGGATGCACTCGTTGATTGTGCAGAATATTATCTTCGCCTTACTGATTTCAAGAGAACCCAGATTCTGGAAAACAGAATTTTCGGACTGAAAGAGGACAAATTGATGGAGATGCGATGCAGCAGTTTTGTCGACGAACTCGGTTCAGAAAGCCCTGCACCAGGTGGAGGCAGTGCCTCTGCTTTCTCTTGTGCAATGGGTGCTGCTCTTGTGGCAATGGTTGCACGCCTCACAGTGAAAAAGAAAAAGTATGCAGATGTGAAGGCAAATGTGCAGGAAATAATGAAAAAGGCAGATGCGTTACGCTCAGAGTTCGTTAAACTTGTGGATAAGGATACAGATGCTTTCAATGAAGTGATGAAAGCTGTGAAGATGCCTGAGGAAAAACCAGAGGAGAAGGAGGCAAAGGAGAAGGCATATGCAGAAGCATTGAAAAATGCAATAACTGTGCCTCTCACAACGATGAAACTCGGAATTGAAGTCATGGAGCTTGCAAAATCAATAGCCAGCATTGGTAACAAAAATGCAATCAGTGATGCGGGTTGTGCAGCGCGAATGGCATGTGCTGGCGTGCGTGGGGCATACTACAATGTGCTTGCAAACCTGAAGGAAATAAAGGATACAGAGTTCAGGCAGAAAACACTTGCAGAATGCCAGGCAATTCTGGACAGAATGCATCTGATGCAGGAAATTGAAGATATGGTCGTGAAGGAACTTCTTGGCAATGCAGAGAATCAATAAACTTAAAATTGCAATTCTTCTCACATTTGGAATTTTTCTCGTAGAATTAGCTGGAAGTTTTATCACAAACAGTATGGCATTGTTGAGCGATGCGGTGCACATGCTCACAGATGTAGTGGCATTGGTAATTGCGCTCTCTGCTCTGGTAATTGCGAGGAAGAAGCCAGATTTGAGACGAACATATGGATTGCACAGGGTGGAAATCTTTGCAGCTCTGATAAATGGAATTGCGGTGCTTGTGATTGCCATTTTCATTCTCTACGAGGGCTACGAAAGAATAATTGCAGTAGAACCAGTTGCCTCACTCGAGATGTTGCTGATTGCATTGGTTGGGCTCTGCACAAATGGAGTGGTGCTGAAAGTTCTAGGACATTCGCATGACCTAAATGTGAAAGGTGCCTATCTGCATGTACTTGGAGACCTTCTTTCTTCAGTCGCTGTGGTTTGTGGTGGCATTCTGATGTTTTTCACTGGCATCATGATTATTGACCCCTTGCTCAGCATAATGATAAGCATAATCATAATCTACAGTGCAGGCAAGCTTGTGATGGAAGCAGTGGATGTTTTGCTTGAAAAGGCACCAAAACACATAAACACCGCAAGTTTGCTGGAAGAGATGAAGCAGGTGGATGGAGTCATTGAGGTTCATGATGTTCGACTCTGGAGTGTTTGTTCAGATGTGGCGGCGTTGAGTGCCCATGTAGTGGTTAGAGACATGAAGGTCTCTGAGACAGAGAAAATAATAAAATCGCTGAATGCCCTTCTTGAAAAGCATGGAATTATCCTCACCACATTTCAGATTGAATGCAAGACCTGCGGAAAGGATGTGGTATGTGAAATAGGGCATTGTGAAGAGGATTAGACAATCGAAGGCAGGAAAATCACGCTATAATTATCTTTGAGGATGGCTTAATGCATCTGATTTGCGAACATTATTCTTTCATTTTCGTTGCTGCATATATCCTAGTTGTGCCAATGAGAATAAGTAAAATTCCAATATTTAGAAGTAATACTGTGCCTAGGATCTCCTGAAAAGTAATGACTGTAATACCTAGGATAATTATTGCCAAAATCGTTATAAAGAGAGACATTGCGATATCCACAGCTTTTGAATAACTTTTTTTTGTAAAAGAACTGAAAAATGGATGGTCTATTTTCGAATCCAAAAATGTTGCATTTTTCTCCATTTGTTCAACCAGCTCCAATAGTGATGAGAGATTAGCTTTTAGTGCGCCTTTATCTTCTTCCCAACCAAAAGTGTATAAAATAGCAATACCAGACTCTAGAAGTAATGAGAGAAAACGCTGAGAATTTCTAGCGACAATGCTGTTGAAAGAATCAACGACATTTGGAGTAAATAGACTGTTCATGATATTTTCATTATTTTTTGATTCACTCATCACGAGGTAGTTTGGCGTTGACATATTATAGATGTTCAGAGGACATTTAAATGCTCCAGATAACAGAGGGAGGGTATTCGTAGATGAGATTAGAACTTTATTATCAAATCTAATTTTATGTTCTACTGCATATGCAGTTTTCGCAAGTCCACCCATTCCTTTTCCCACGATTATATGGATAAAGACCCTTCGACCTTTAATCTTTCCTAAAATATTTGGAAAACCATAAGCTGCTATAGTATCTTCCTTTGTAGTTAACCCCAACTCTGTAGCCACCTCATTGAAAATCTTCCAAATCTTTTTCCCCTCTTTTTTTCTGTTAATGGCTTGAAAAATTACTAGACCCCCAAGAAGCCAGCAAACAATGCTAACGAAGATTGCCACCAAAATATCTGACATCACAACTTACCTCCAGGTTTAGTAGACGGCGTATTATCGCACCAGTTTTTTGGGGAATTAATATGTTTTCTCAGTTTGATAGCAGCAGATTTATCATAAGGAAAACATAAATTCATATTAACTACAACACTGTAACGCACACCAATTGTATACTGTGCCACCATATGTGTTTCACTTCCAAAATGTTGCGAAATGCTAAATTACAGGAAATGCTTTGATAGTTTCATTGAATCTACGATTCCAAATCTCTTCAGTATCTTTGACTTCTTTTTCTTTAGCACTCCGAGTGGTGTTTTTCTTGCGGACTTGTGATGGAGCATGGTGGTGAGTGCTTCTTTCAGTTCTTCATCTGTCTTTGCAAGCTTTATAACTGCATCAGCCAATTTATCAGCAAGCTCATGCCCATACAGTGTCTTTGCAATTTTTGTGCTAAATTCAATATCTGCATGGTAAATTTCAGAGAGCACGGTATCTGAATATTCCTTTAGTTTTTCTGGCTTTTCTAGAGTTAATGCCTCACTTAGAAGTGTTGCAGCCAGCCGCGCAGAACGGATTGAGTTGTAGATGCCATGATAGGAAAGCGGGTCAGTGAGTCCTCCTGCTTCACCGACAAGCACATACCGCTTGCCATAAAGTTCTGGCAGCACCTCAGTGGGCACAATACCCGCGAAGATGTATCGCTTATCGAATTTCTTTGGTTGAGCCCCTTTCATCCTTTCTTTCATTCTCTCATGCTTGGAGATGAAATTGTTCAGCTTTGTGATAACTTCTTTGTTCAGCTGGAGAGCATAGGTACCAATTGTGACACCATTTTTCTTCGGGAATACCCAGGTATAGCCATAGCCCGCATACCTACTGTCAAAATAAAATTCAACTGCGTTACCAAATCGCTCCTCAACTATCTTTGATGGCAATTGAAACTCATATTGAAACATGTAAATGTGCGGTGGTAAAGTTTTACCGAAAAATTTCATGAGCAGAGAGTTCATCCCGAACGCGCCGACGCAGTACTTTGCCTTTATGATTTCAGTACCAACCTGGAGAGCGACATGTTTTTCCTTGAACTCCACCTTCTTCACTTCGGCATTGTATCTAACTTCTGCACCTGCATCTGCAGCCAGGTCCCTGAGATACTGATGGTATTCTGATGGATAGACAAGAGCACCTGGATATTTGTTCAGGTTCAACTTGAGTTCAGTGCCCGTGTAACTGTATAGTTTCCCTATGTCTGCAACTCTTTCAATCACTTTTTTGTCTATCGGTTCCAGTTCTCTTGCAGCATAGTTTATGTAGCCAGCACAGGGTTTGTAGCTTTTCTCTGCCCTTCTTTCTAGCACCACTACCTTATGGCCTTCCTTCGCAAATCGCTTTGCAAATGTTGCACCTGCAACGCCACCACCAATTACTGCGACCTCGTACATCGGGAGAGAGAGAACAACAAAATATTTGAATTTAACCACGGCATTATAGGGTGAGTCAACCCTATACTAACGCTTTTATAGCTTGTCCCATTATCTGTTTTTGCATGGAGAATACGGCAAATCAGGCGGTCAGTGTGATCATACTTTTCCTCATAGCATCAATTGGGCTTTTCTATTTAGGGAGCACCACACAGAATTACCTTGACATGGTTGAGACCTCAATGAATTTTGACCTTAAAGTCAGAGGTATTCTTTTTGACCAGTATTCAGATAATCTCGCAGAAATAACTGTGCTGTTCCTGATAGATAATCAAAATTCACCAAAGGAAGTTGTGCTCTTCACGAGCGTGGCCCTCCAACTTTTGCTTGGAGATTCCATGAAACTCGGAAGTCACAGCTACAACTATTCAATCCCACCACACACAATGATTGTTGGCAGATGGAGTTTTCTACTGAATAACTCAACCGAAATTGCGACAGTCAAAATGCTGATTGAAACAGAAACACCTGTTATGCTAAAAATGACTGTCTCTGCAGTTCTCACAGAGTTTAAAAAAGTGCTCTATGTAAACAAGGTAGAGGGGGTGGAAATCCAGTATGCTTGATTATCTCAGGAATTTCAGAAAAGGAGTGTGGGTATTCCTAAGTGCGTTGCTTGTTGCTCTCTTCGTGGCAAGTGTTGCAATCACCATGTTCATCTCCCATGCATACATGTTCAAAAATGTGTGCACATTCCCAGTAAAAATTTTCGGCGGTGAAGCATTTGCAATATTTGTTGCTTCTCTGCTAGGTGGATTTGCACTGGCAATCTCGAATCCAAACTATGATGCAAAGGGTTTACTGGGAATTGTAGCAATTTCAGTTTTTCTCACATACCTCATAATCTTTCTGATAATTGCACTCCCGCAAATCCTGTATCAGTTCGAGGTATCTGCGGACTTCTGGTACGGCAACATTGGCAAGATTTTTCTTACTCTACCCATCCTTGCTTTCGGAGAGTTTGCTGCAGTGTTTCTATATCATGTGCTCACTGGTGAATGACAAGCTCCATGAGCCCTGTTTTTTGGTTCTTAACTCTTCCCAGTTTGACTTTCTCCAACCTCTGTATAAAAATTTCGTTGAGAATGCATGTTGTGGCTGAGAACAAATGCCCGCCAATCAGTTCATGCTTTTCGTTTGCCAGCGATGCATGGATATGTAAAATCCCATCCGCAATCGTGCCCTTCATTGAGACAAGTTCATGTGGTGTTGCGTACTTCTTTTTGTGGTACTCTTTGCCATCAAAATAACCAAGCTCAAAGTCCCTCAGCATTCCTATACCTGCAAGAATCACTGCTGATGAGATTCGCTCAGCTTTCACAAACTTCTCAAGGACTTCAAACAGGTTTTCTTCATCGTCAACCTTGAGGACATAGTAGTTACCTTCGTTTCCATAGTGCATGAAAGTCAGAAGGAAAAGGGGTAAATAAAGGATTGTGGAGGTAATTAGTGCGTCGCAATAAATTGTGTACGGAAAATTGTCTAATCGCATTCTCATTTTATTTCACGAGTTCTTTAGCGATTGCTAATTTCAAGGAGCTCTCTCTGCGTTTCCTGAACTAGTGCACCTTTTTTCTTATTGAGCGCCATACTATCTCAATGCCAATAATTGCACCTATAGAGATCAACACAACACCAACGCATAACATTGTGGTTCTGGTGGTTCTCATGACGCCATTTTCGTCAAGATTTATATTTATTTTCTCTCTCTGGGTAAGTGGAAATGGTTTGGCTGCAGGATAAAAGTCCATGATATATTCTGAAGCACCTGGTGGGCTGTATGGGACATCTACAACTCCATCTTTGTTCGTATCTGGTTGTGTCCAGCATGACCAGTAATTACCAATACCTGAACAGTTGATGTAGTGCGGCCCCTCGCTGATTGCGGAAATCATTCCCCCGGTGTTATTCCATTCCTTACCAATGTAAAAATTGTTTCTATAAATCGCATTACCTTCCCCTACTCTCACACTCCCATAATAAATGTGTCCTCCATCACCAAACTCCATTAAAATAAAGGTGTTATCAGAAACTTTTGGACAGTTAACAAACTCAACACATGGGCTAGGACAATAAAAAGTACAGTTCACAACAGTAGCATGGTCTAACTGCACCATGCCTCCTTGAAATGTGCAATTCTCAATTCTGCAATTTGGACAATTCTTTAAATAGAAACCAGCAGATGAATAACCATGGACATATATCACGCAGTTCCTGATGATGAAGTGGAATCCCACATTCATTATTTCTATCGGGTCGTAAAAAACACTTGGAGAAACACCAAAGCCCACATAGCGTTCCTTTTCTAGTATTACGAAATTTTCAATAATTTTCGGATTATCCATCGTGCCATTACCCGGGAATTTTTCCCATGCAGAATCTGCAGCGCCATATATCTTCAAACCAATCAACGGAGGGTACGGTAAATTCTGATACCTTGTATCAACGGCTCCAAGAAAAACAAAGAAAAGTCCATAAAAAATTAAAATAAAAAGTATAACAATTGTAACAATTTTTTTCAGTTTCATAGAGAACTCACTCCTTTGATTGCTAGCTCATCCATGCATTTGTATTTATGCTATCATTCGCTGCATTCCCTGTCGGTATTTGAGACACAGAGCACCAGAATGGTGCGAAAAGCACTATTCCAATTTCGAATACTCTCCATTTTGTGCCCATTTTTCTCAACAATAATAAGAAAACAAATCATATATATATCGCAAGTTTTCACAGTTTGAATCATAAATTCTGACACATTCTGGATTGTTTGATGAAAAATTATTCCAGTAATTTCAATTAATTACAGACCATATGCTCAAATTGTGCAATCATAAATTGACTATAATATAGTAGAACAGCCGCCCCTGAGAATGCGGACAGAGAAGCCACACACTGCCAGCATTCTTTCCGATACCCTTAAAAAGCAGTAATTTATTTCCGAAATTGTCCTGTGATGAGAAGAGGGTCAGCTGAAAAAATGATGACCCCTATGAGTGCTGAGGATAAATGCCAGGTGAAGTATGGGCAGAGACTATTATAGGAATGTGGAAAAGTATTTCGAGGACCTGGAAAATGCTGCGAAGAAGTGCTATGAGATTGGGAACTCCGCTAGAAAACTGGGTTTAGACCCTGCGCCAGAGGTTGAGATTCCCACTGCATCTGACCTTGCAGAGAGAGTGGAGCAACTCCTGAGAAACTATGATGTGAAAGGCGTTGCTGAGAGAATCAAACAACTGAGCAAAGACAACAGCAGGGAAAGTGTAGCCTTACTAATTGCCCAGGAAATTGCAGAGAGTTCAAAAGGTTCACGAGAGGAAGCAATGGAGAAGGCAATCCGTGTGGGAATTGCTGTGCTGACTGAAGGTATTCTTGTAGCGCCACTGGAAGGAATTTCAAAAGTAAAGATAATGCAAAACCACGATGGTTCAGAATACGCTGCAGTGTTTTACGCTGGCCCGATAAGAAGTGCAGGCGGTACTGCCACAGCGATGAGTGTGCTGATTGCAGATGTGGTTAGAAGAAAATTAGGGTTAGGAAGATACATCCCCACTGAAGATGAGATTGAAAGATACAAAGAGGAGGTGCCACTTTACAAACGAGCGCAGCATCTTCAGTATACGCCAACTCCTCAGGAAATTGAAACAATTGTAAGGAATTGTCCGATTTGTATAGATGGTGAACCAACTGAAAAGGATTATACTGTCTCAAAAAAAGGGCTTAAAAGATTTGAAACTGATTATGTTAGAGGTGGTGCATGTCTAGTGATTGCAGAGGGGCTCTGCCTTAAAGCTGCCAAACTCAAGAAGCACATTGATAAACTGAAAATTGATGGCTGGGAGTTTCTCAATACTCTGATAAAAGTGGAGAAAGATGCAGGTAAAATTGAGCCGTCAGAAAAATACATCAAGGAGATTGTAGGTGGAAGACCAATCTTTTCGCACCCGAGCAGGAAAGGCGGTTTTCGGCTCAGATACGGAAGGACAAGAACAACTGGCATTGCGGCCCTTGCTGTGAATCCAGTTTCAATGCACATTGTAAACGACTTTATCGCGATAGGAACACAACTAAAAATTGAGAGACCTGGCAAAGCCGCAGCCCTTACACCTTGCGACCTTGCAGAAGGGCCAATGGTTTTGCTCACAGATGGGAGTTTTATTCAGCTAAATGACCTGAAGGATTATCTAGCATTGAATGAGAAAATAGTGAAGATAGTAGACCTTGGTGAAATTCTAGTACCATTTGGTGAGTTTTTTGAAAACAACCATCCGTTGATGCCAGGCACTTATGCATTTGAGTGGTGGATTCAAGAGGTGCTTGAAAAAACACAGGACTACAAACCCCAAGAACTTCTAGATTTGACGCCAGAGGACGCATTCAGATTGAGCCAGAAATACGATGTACCTCTCTCTCCTGCCTACAATCTTTTCTGGCATGATGTAAATGTGAAAGAAATCAACACGCTTTCTGAATATGTAGAGAAAAATGGGAAGTTTGAGAATGGGAAGCTTAAACTTCCACACAATCCAGAAATAAAGGAAATTCTTTTGAAACTGGGGGCATTACATACTGTGACTGGTGGAAACTGTGTGCTGGACCGCTATGGGTATGCTCTTGTGCGTTGTCTCGGTCTTGAAGTGAAAGAAGGAGAAATTGTGCGGAGGGTTGCACTCCAGCAGGATGCTCAGGAGCCAGTTTCTTATGTTTCTCTGCTAGCAGGTGTGAAAATCAAGGCAAAATCACCGACGAGAATCGGGACAAGAATGGCAAGGCCTGAGAAGGCATCTGAACGGAAGATGTCACCACCAGTAAGGGTGTTGTTCCCGATTGGCACGGAAGGTGGAACCCAGCGATTGTTTAACGATGTGGAGAAGGACCGAATTGTGGTTGACATTGAAATCAGGGTCTGCGAAAAATGTAAGACGAAACAGCCATTGCCCGTTTGTGCAAACTGTGGTGGGAAAACAAAGACCACGGGAACACATGGACACTTGGAGATAAACATCCACCAACTTCTCGAGGCAGCAAAGAAAAAAATAGGGGGCTGTCCATCAGGCATAAAACTAAAAGGGGTTATCGGCCTTGTCTCAAAAAACAAAACACCAGAGATTATTGAAAAAGGTTTACTCCGTGCAATTCATAATGTGTATGTATTTAGAGATGGAACTGTTAGGTATGATATGACAGACATTCCGCTCACACACTTCAAGCTCCGTGAAATTGGACTCTCAATTGAGAAAGCAAGAGAACTTGGTTACACAAAAGATTATACAGGTAAGGAAATTGTAAACGAAGAACAAATTATTGAGTTGTTACCACAGGACATAGTGCCATCATCCAAGTGCGGAGATTACCTTGTTAAGGTCGCTGGCTTCATAGATGACCTACTGGAGAAGGTCTACAATCTGCCAAGGTTTTACAATGTGAAAACAAGGGAAGACCTCATTGGGCATCTTGTTGTCGGGCTCGCACCCCATACATCTGTGGGTGTATTAGGCAGAATAATTGGTTATACTGATGTAGATGCCTGCTATGCCCATCCATACTACCACGCAGCAAAGCGGAGAAATTGTGATGGAGATGAGGATTCGGTGATGCTGCTCATGGACGCATTGCTCAATTTCTCATTTTCCTACCTACCAGTTACAAGAGGAGGTTTGATGGATGCACCGCTTGTGCTTACCACAAGAATAAAGCCAGACGAAATCGACAAAGAAGTGCTCAACATGGATACTTACTTTGTGCCACCCCTTGCCCTCTACCGCGCAGCAGAGCGATTCGAGCATCCGAAGAAGCTGGAGATTGAGAATGTTGGTAGGCGAGTCGGAACTGGAGAAGAATACTGCAATCTTGGCTTCGTGTTTGATACCACGGACATCAGTGCAGGGCCTAGAACAACAAGATACAAGACACTCGAGACGATGTGGGACAAGGTTATGAACACGATTGAGCTTTATGAGAAGCTTGCAGGCATCGATTTACCAGATGGTGTGAGAAGGGTGATAGAGTATCATTTCATGCCAGATATTGCTGGGAATCTGAAAAAATTCACAACGCAGGGATTCCGGTGTCCAAAGTGCGGCGAAAAATATAGAAGAATGACACTCACAGGCAAGTGTACAAAAGTTACAAACGGTGAAAAATGTGATGGACTCTTGATCTTCACAGTAAGTGAAGGAAGCGTGAAGAAGTATCTACAACTCGTTCAGGAATTGATGAACAAATTCCCAACAGATCAATATCTTTCCCAGCGTTTCAAGCTTGTGGATGAAGCAATTTATTCTATTTTCGGAAAAGGGATAAATGAGGCGAGTGGTCAGGAGAAGGAATGCAAAGTTGGGTTGGACAAATTTATGTGAGCCATCACCCGGGTCATAAAGAATAGCCATTACAAATCTTTATTTGGGAGAGGCATATAAAAACCTCCTTGGGTAGAAAGGAAGCATTCGCGGTGTGTCCCATTTGGAGCAAGATGGGACACCCTCTCTTTTCTAA